>JBEBGU010000021.1:0-17332 GCA_040081325.1 Prosthecobacter sp. | reverse complement strand
TCAGTGTTCTTGTTGGCAAGCGCGAGCTTCTTCTCGATCTCCTGCTCCTGCTCACGTAACCGAGCGATCTCATTGCCTGAATCGCGCACCATCTCTTTGGCTTTAACAGAGGCGATTTCATCCTGCCGGGCCTTCTCCTGTCGCAGCTTTTCTGCGGTCTTCTTCAGTGTCGCAAGTTCAGTTATCAAAGGTCGCAAAGACGGATCATCCTCACTTTGCAATTGGGCACGAAGCTTCTGCAAGCCATCCAGCTCAGCCTGTGCCATCTCGATCCGTTTTTCTGCCAGAATACCCGCTTCAGGATTGGAAGAAGAGTCAGACGAGGTCTGTGCCAATTTGGGCCGACTCAGCATGGCAAGCAAACAGGCAATCAGGATGATGCCACCAAACACATTGCACAACGTGTCGAGTAAGAGTTCCAGGCTGTCCTGTTGATTGGCGTGAAGTTTACGTCTCATGGCTTGCTTGCAGGCAGGTTGTTTTGAAACTCCACATCCATATCTTCCGGGATGACATCATAACCGATCTCGAAACCTTCTTGGCGCGCACGCTTGGTGAGTGATTCAAAGTGGTTGGCTCCAGAGGGCTTGAAGTAAAAAACGACGTAATGGGTCGCTGCTGTGACAGCGCGCAGATAGTTTACAAAGTCAGGAATCGAGCCAACCGAAGCGGGCAAGCCGTCGGCACGCTGAAATCGAATGAGCGAGCCTTGCACGAGCACAAGCAAAGGGTCCTTCTTTGTATTGGTGCGCTCAGGTATGAGGCTGATGACATTGCGACGATCACGCACTCGTTCCAGTGAGCTTTGGGCATCCTTGATCTTCTTTTCAAGATCAGGAACATCCTTGTTGATACCCGAAGAAAGCAACTCGGCCTCATGCATTGAGGCATTCATCTTTTCAAGCTTCGTCAGCAGTTTCTGCTTTGATTCACGCAGCTCGCGATCCCTCGCCGTGGCATCGAACTCGCGATTAAGCCCTGGCGTTGGCGGACTTTCCAAGACTGCCACAGTCGTTTTGAGTTGGCCGATCATGCGCCGAAGTGTTGTCTCATCCTCTGCAGGTCTGTTCTGCAAATCGGCCACCAAGTTTTTTAGCGAGACAATGCGTGACTGCATTGAGCGAAGTTCCCCTTCACGCTTCGCTAGTGGCTCCGAATTTGAGCCTTCCACCAGCACTTCGTCCAGATTCAGCGCCAGGAACAACGTCAGCACGATCAGGAAGCCTGACGTACCGGTGATGATGTCCTGGAAGGCGAATAAGCTCACGCCACCTCCGCTCTGTCTGCCGAAGCGTTGTCTCATGGATCAGTTGACATTGAGGCGTAGTTTACCCGCCACGTTCTTGTGGCAGATCTCATTGCATTCATCGAGAAATTCAGACTCCAGAGTTTGCAGCCAGCTCACGATCAATTGCATGATGAGCGCGCAAACCAGAGCCACCAGCGTGGTTTCAAAAGCAGTCGCTAGACCACCCGTCACGTTTTGCAAAGAGCCGCGCAGCGCAACCATATCACCACCCGCCGCGAGCGTGGTGGCAAAGGCTCCGATGGCCTGACTCAACCCCTGCACCGTGCCGATGAAACCAAGCACCGGAATGGCCCACAGAAAACCCTGAGCCAAGGCATAACTTGAGGCGATTTGCGCCTCGTCGTTCTCGGCCTGAATCTTGATAATCGCGGCCACGTCTGCCGTCTGGCCGATGTTATGTAGATTTGCCAGAGCTAGGTCGATACGGTTCAGCAAAATGAAATGATGCGGATTGTCCACGATCGCACTCATCCGCTCCCTCACCGCACGCGCGGTGGCAGGGGTCAGTTCAAAGTCAGGCTGTTGCGGCATTACGGGCAGTGTCATGGCACGCTTTTGGAGTTGAAACTTACGCCATTTGAAGAACATCATCGCCAGCGCCCAAAAGAAGAACAACATCGTTGGATAGGGGCATGGGCCACGCTTCGTGAACATGTCGATAAACCACTGCGCCTTTGGCCAACCGGCCAGACCGATTTGAATAGATGCATAAAACGCCACCGTCAGTCCAAGGCCGACAAGCAGAGAGAGGAGTTTGTTCGGCGAGGTGAAGCGCCCCGGCTTGAAGCCAAGCCGACGTTCTGGATCGGAGCGTGACCAATCGAGCATCAGCATGGACGTCTGAAACGGATTGGAGCCCGGAAGGGACTCGCGTGAGGAGGATGAATCAGGTGGCATGGCAGAGGTAATGTGGAGCAAGCTTCAGCCTGCGATGGGAAAGACGCGGTAGAAAAGATTGGGTGAGAGTAGGAATGACAAAGCCGCAAAGGCAAGCATGGCATAAGCGATGACGAGCGCACCCATAGCGAGTCCTCGTCCCTCAAGATTGGGATCACGGCGAATCTGTGCTAGTGCCAGATGACCGAGCACCAGGCTGGGCAGCCAGCTCACGAGATTTAAATAAGGCACGAAGCTGCAGCAGCTCACCACAAAGGCGGCCACCGCTAACCAACAGGTCGGAGCGATTTCTGAAGCGGTGGGAGCAGGCGGCAGAAACGAGGAGGTGCCTTTCACGAATACGGGGGGTGGATTGGAGAACGGATCGGGGCGCTTTACCTGCTCCCCAATTCGCCCGCTGACACGCTGACGCATGGACTCGATCTTCTCGACGGCTTGCTGGCGAATACTCGCAGCCCTTTCAGTCGCACGTCGTTGTAACTCGGCAGACTCGACCTTCTCAATGTGCTCCCGCAGCGGCAGCCACACACCATCCACACGCACCTGATACAGAGAGTGAATTTCGCCCTCGATCAGTCGCGTCTGGATCTCCGCATAAGTCCACGGGCCATGACTCTTGCCACGCCATTGAAGTTGAAGCTGGAGTTCTTCAGACATGATTACCGCGCATTGAAAAAGGGTGTTTCCGCCGAGGCTGGTGCAGGGGCGGCAGTGACTGTGCCTGTCAGGGCTAATTGATAGCGCTGCATGAGTGCTGCGCGATCTGCGGGGATGAAAAAGACTGGACTCAATGCCAGTGCGCTGATGGGAGCGGTCTTGCTGTCCGTAGCGATGTATAGAGGGCCAGTTTTGCCAAGCAGCCACAACTCAGGGCGGGCGCGTGCTGCATTGTTGAGATGCAGAGAGAGATCGCTCTCGATGTAACCGCCAAATTTCAATCCGGCTAGGCTGATGTCCCGCAGCAACTCGCGGCGAGCTTGCGCTTCTTTTTGATACTGACGACCTTGATGAGACTCAAAGAATTTTGTTAATGCTGCACCCAGCGTTGCGCGAACTTTTGGCACCATCCAGTCCTCACTACGCAGCGGGTAACCACCGATAGTTTTTTGCAGGTCAGCAAGGTCAGTTCGCAAAGTCGGCGTGAGATGCAGGCCCCAAGCCAACGGCTGGGTGCGGGTGATGCGTTCAAGTTCGATCAAGACGTGAGCTTTGACCAAGGCCGGTGCCGCTTTGTCCTGCATGATTTTGTCAAAGACCTCCAGAGCATTCCGCTGCCAGTGCTCGCCCGTGGAATCTGTCATGCGATCAAGTTGCAGACTATCGATGAATTGAGTGGTGCTGCTGAGCTTTGAGGAGCGCACGCTTTGGCCCTGATCGCTGCTGCCGACGGAGATGCGTTTGAAGTCGTTCTTCACAAAGGCGGCTCCTGTATCTTCATTGTGTGAATCATAGCAGAGGCCACTCCAGCGCCGGGTTGTGTCACCGACGCGGCTTTCTTCCAGCGGCCCCTGCGACCACACGCTGCGCGTGGCCTGACCGCGAGCGTGATCGACGACTGTATTCTCCCAGACGCCATTCAAATAGCGGTCATCACGCAGGCTTAGTAGGATCTTCAAATCACTATCCATGGGCGCATCCGGCATCATCTTTGATCCTGCCACATCATCAACTGCGGCCTTCCACAGAGAGAGGTCGCCACCTGTCATGAGATTGGCGAGAAACTGCTCTTCCGTCGGGATTGCATTCAGCATGGAGGAAGCGGACGCGGCCTCTGCAAAGCGGATGTCCTGCCAGGCAAGCAGCGACTTTTTGTATTCGGCGAGTGTGAGGGCGCTGGCGCTTGATTCACGCACTTTGGCAAAGCGATCTAGCTCGGTTTTGAAACCAGCCACTCGCACTCGTGCGGCTTTGACTCGGGCTTCGAGATCAGCGGGCAGTTGCAATGAATCGACCTCGGGCTTCATCCAGATCTCCAGGTTGGCCAGCATCGGTTCAAGCTTTTGAACGGCAGCAGCCACAGCCGCAGCAGGGAGTTCATAGTTGAGTTCTTTTTCCAGCAGCAGCGTGATTTCATCCAGCGTCTTGCGGCCACTGCCACTGCGCTCTTGATTGACGCTGCTGAGCATCAGCTCGGACTTTGACTTCAAAGCAGTCAGTCGATTGTTCGCCATCGCGGCAACATCTCCGGGAAGCTGGCCGACGAGTGTGCGGGTGTTTTCGAGCCGCTTGAGCACTTCTGTCGGGGCGGTGCCACTGAAGCCTTTAGCTGCTTCAGATTCGAGTTGGGTGAGTGCTTGATCCGCCTGCTTGCTCAGGTCGCGTGACTGACGAGTCCAGACTTCGATCTCCTCGATTTTCGTTTTCAGAAAAGGCCAGCGCAGCATCGGTGCTTCATCAGCCCGGAGACTTGCGATCAGCTTTTCCGCAGGCTCACAGAGCTGGCGGGCGCGATAGCTGACGAGCTCATCAGTAAAGGCACGGGCACGCCAGCCATGCGCAGCGAGGGCTGCAATCACTAGCAAAAAGGCAATCATTGCAGCTGCGGACAACAGCGAGCGAGTGCGGCGACGACTTTGCATCTGATCCAGACGCGCACGGATCGACTGACCCGTCTGGCGCAGGCGATTCAGCGTGGCATCTGGCACTGGCATTTGAAAGTTCTCCAACTCACGCCAGCGCCGGACAAAGCCCTCGTCCATGCCAGAGATCTCGCGAAAGGCGATTCCTGCGCCTGTAAGCAATCGCGTGTCGGCTTCTTCAGCGAATGCGGTGAAGCTACTGAGGGCATTTTCAAACGCGCGCTTCCGCTCCGCAGCGGTGCGCTCACGGCGCACGAAGTCAGTGTGGCTCTCCAGTTGATCTTTGAGACTGCCTGATGGCAGATCGATGTCGTGTGTCTCAATGAGTTCACGGACGATCTCCAAAGCGAGTGCGGCTCCGCGCCAGTCATTGGCATCACGGAGCGCGGTGGCTTCATCGAGCAGAGCTGGGATTTTTTCTTCCGTCTGTCGGCGGCGCAAGGCGCGGCGAATGGCATCTGCCTGAGTGTAGTCGGGCAGGCTGCGAAGCTTCGCCTCGGTAGAGATGCGGGTGAGTGATTCGGCGAGCTTAGCGATCCGCTCTTCGTCATCAGTTTTGAGCGCCGCGCGGAGTTGCTCCAGCAGGTCTTGGAGATGCTTATTCTCCAAACGTAGAAGTTCTGATCTGGCATTCTCATCGCTCGGGTTCAGCTTCAAGATAGTGCGTACGATGCGCAGTGCTTTCTCATCTTCACGCGAGAGAACGGCGGCGCGGAAATCTTTATACAAAGGGTGGTTGGCGGTGACGCCTTGAGCATAAAGGCGGTCGAGTGCCTGCACGGTTTTAGCATCAAGCCGCTGAGCGATGGGGAGCTGATGAGCCTGACAGAAATCCATCCACGCTTTCTCTCCGCCAAAGCTGAGCACGGCGACAAGGTCGAGCAGCGGCGGCTCTTGCTCGGCGGTTTGCAGCGCCTGGTAGTCGCTGCCTTTTTCGATCATCGTGGCGATCATTTCCAAGCGGCTGCCGGCCTCAGCACAAAGCCGTGCGTAATGGGCGGCGGCTGATTCGACAGCGCCTGAGAGCAGGCCTGTCTGCAAAGAGGAACGCAGGATTTCGATGGTCTGGGAGGCGGCTTTCACGGGGCGTTCTTGGCTTGTTGAGAGGTGATGGTCAGCTCACAGAGTCGGAGCGCAGTCTCGCTGCCATCTGAGCTGAAAACAACGGCGACGAGGACATATTGACCCGCTGGGATTCCGACGAGGGAGACAGGACTCGCTGTCGCCACTGTGAGGCCGCGCATTTCTTCTTCCATCTCGAGGATGCGCAGTTCTTTGTTAGAAATGCCGGTCTCTAAGCGGATGATGCTGTCCTCTTTTTCTCGGCGCGCGAGCTTGCCCCCAGCGACTTCAGCTTTCCGCTGCTGATCAATGCGGATGCCTTGCTTCAGGTCCTCGATCTCAGTGCTGAGGCTGCTGACACGGGCGGTGGTGGCGGTGATTTTTTGCTGCTTGGTTTCGATCTCGACCACGGCAGCTCTTGCATCAAGTCGGACGCGGAATCGACGTGCGGGATCATCGACACTCTGCAAGCGGAGATGCGGCTGAACTCCGCTGAAGGAAATTTTAGCCAACCAACTCGCTGCGGCAGCATCAAGAACGGTGCGCTGATTGTGATGTTGGTTTTGAAAAGTGAATGAGGCGTCAGCGTGCCAGACTTCCGTTGGTGTTTTTTCTTGGGCAATGAGCAGCACCTCAAAGAGGACATCAGCGCCAGAAGATGAGCGACCGAGGATGCGCCAGGAGTCTTTGTCTGAGGGGGCTTTGATGAGACGCCCATCTTTGATCTCAAGCGTGGCGGAGTCGGTGAAGCTTTTCCGATACACGCCAGGACTACCGATCTGACGCCAGCGGACGAGATTGGCCTCAGCAAAACCGGCACTGCCTGCGATGATTTGCATGTCTTCCTGCACGGGCAGGATGGGCAGCGTTTGTAGCGCCTTTGATAAATCAACCTCTGCCGTCGCAATGACGATATAGCGCGGATGTGATGACTTAGGGCCATCAGCAGACTGCACCTGAAGCTGAGGTGCGGTCGGCTTCAGCATTTCCTCTGCCGCTTTAAGTGCGGCGGTGTCACTCTGATTAATTTCACTGATTTGTGTGAGTCTCTTGGCGGCTTGCTGTTGCAACCATGAGGGAGATTTCTTGTCTTCGGCAGCCGCAGTGAGCAGGGCCTGATCGGCGGTCTGAAGTGGTGCGGGAGCTGCGGCTAGATGGGAAATGCCAACCCAGAGATCTAGCCAACGTGGCGCGGGCTGAGTGGTCATGGAAACCACGTCACGCCAATCCTCGGCGGCACCAGCGGGCGGTGCGGACTTGTTCAATTGCTTCAACACCTGCGTGCTGATTTCCTGCTTGAGTGGGTTGGTATTCGCTGGAGCGCGTTGGAGGTTTTTGGCGAAGCTTTTCCACAGTCGCTCTTCAGCATCCAATTGCACACGCGCTTCGATTTTGATCTCAGCCGGAGCATCACTCGACCAGGTGTCTCGACGCACGGACTCACCGACAGCCTGCTGCCATTGGCTGAAACTTTGCAGCATCTCCATGAACTCGTCCTGGGTGGACTCGGGACGCGGTATCTCTAGCGGGTGAAGTGGCTCACGCAGGGCCTGAGCAAGAAGGCGCAGAGATTTCTCATGCGAATCTATGAGCGCGACACTGGCCTGACTTTTCAGCCATGTGGCTGTGGCGGGTAGTTTGAGGTGGTGCTTTTGCCAAAGGTCATCCACCCGCTTGGCGAGATCGACAGCGGATCGTGCCGGGCTGTTCTGCGTTTGCTGATCTAACCACCAATAAGAAGCGATGCCCAACCCGACCACAAGAATGGCAGCAAGTGCGATACCTGCAAAACGGCCAGAGCGAGCGCGCGGAAGCGGATGCAATGACTCCATGAAACTGCCGGGCATGGAAGATAGCGGCGCATGGCTTTTTCCGGCGTCAGGCTCCGCTGTGACATGGAGCGGTGTGAAGCTTTCACGCGATGTGCGAGCAGGCGCACTGACGGCTATTGCGCCTAGCTTTGGTAAGGCGTGTGGCTGCGTGAGATCGAGCACGGTGCGCGCGATGCCATCTGCCTGCTGCCTGAGTGGTGAGCTTGCATTCATGGCCACCCAGCGGAACTCGGCTGCATCATCCGTGGGTTCTAGATGCGTGGTGAAAGTGATCTGCGCGGACTGAATGCCCATCGTGCTCAGAGATTCCTGAAACAGCGGCAGGGCATCCGTTTCACCCGGCAAGATGACAAAGCAGCGAGTGGTCTGAGATGGCAGCGAGCTGAGTTCTGAGCGCCCTGTGAGACGCTCCCATGCCGAACCAAAAGCACGGGCGCGCAGGCTGGTGAGAGTGATCTCCTCTGAAGGTTCCAAGAAGCGTGGTGGCTCGCTCCAGGACGTACGCCATTTCATCTGCATCAAAATGTCTGCGGGCGTGATGCCGACTTCTGCGGCGGCACGAACTTCACGCGGATCAGCTATGAGATGATGCGCGAGATGATTTGTCCGGCCTGTGTAATCAGAGCCAGCATCGCGGATGCAACTGAACACATGTACCTGAGTGGCTCCGGCCGTGATGATGCGGTGGCTGTGGATCACGCGCCGCGCGCCCAGTCCAGCTTGCCGGGCAAACTGTGACACGCGCTCCACTGCCCCAGCCACTAACTCACCGACTCCACGATGCCGCGCCACCGTGCCAAAGCCGGTGCGACCTGCTTCGAGCAAGCGAGGGCCTGAGGTGTAGATGAGTTGACAGGCCATGGGGGTTCATTTCTTCGGCACGACTTCCGGCGCAATCTGCGAAAGGACCCAGAGGGTTGGTACTTCGACGTTTTTGGGTTTCATCTGCTGTGGATCGGGGCCGATACGGATGTGGCCTTCGAGGTCGGTGAACTGGACCGGGGAGCAACCAAGAGGGCTGATGGCGAAATAGGCAACGTTTGAGGAAATGGCTTCAGCGTTTGAAACGATGGCAGGGCAAAGCTCGAGAAGCAGCTCGCGGATGCGCTCGGAATTACTCTGGATGTTGTCTGGCAAGAGCGCGCCTTTTTCGATGCTCGGCAGTAAAGGCTCGGGGCCGAGCAGTGGCTCCCAGGTATCGCTTTTGCCGACCATGACGGCGAAAGGCGTGTCGATGCATTCGCGTGAATCGAGTCCGAGGACGTTCTTAATTCGCACCTCGGTTTCGGCGAGGATGACGTCTTGCTGATCGAGTCGGCGACTCTGAATCTGCGGATCACGCACGCCTTTGAGCCGCTGGCGGAACTCCGTGTTATGAAGAGGATCAAAGAGGAAGAAAATGCCAGAGGCGACGGCGATGTGCTGTGCACCGGGTGAGTCGGCGCTGTTGCGCGTGGGTTCAAAGTGCTCACCCGCGTTGTCGTAAAAGACGATGGAGAAATCCGTGTCGTGAGCGTTTCGGCGAGAGAGTTTGAAGACGAAGGGTTTCGGCAAACGCACCTTTCTGCCGAGACGCGGCAGGGTCTCATAGAGCATACCTTCGAGCTCTGTCTTGGCGAGGAAGGCGTCCTCCGGTGTCGATGCGGAAAAGAGCTGCGTGCGCATCTGCGTGAGGATGACATTCTCGGAAGGATCAGCATCGCGGAAGGTGACGCCAAAATTCTGATATAGGCTCGTTTGAAGAGTGCGCGTGAGTACACTGAGGTAATACGATTTACCTGATGATGGCGCACCGACGATGGAGAAAATATGGTGCGGCGTCTCCATGAAACCGGGTGGCAGCTTGCGACGACAATGCGGGCAGGCGAGATCAGGCGCGGCGATGCCCATGGCATCAATGGCCTGACCGCGATCCGTGAAGCGCGTGGCATGGAAGCGCTGCATGGCGTCTTCACCCAAAAGCGGATCTCCGCGCAGGGCTGCGTGGACGGAGATGTTCATGGCATCACCACGATCAAATTTGAACCAGCAGACGGGGCAGGTGAATTCGCCGTATTCGGTGTTTACTGGCTCGGCGTGGACTGCTTGCACGAGTTCATCTGTGGCAGCAGCCACCACGCGCTCGGGTAAGACGTGGAGCACGTCTTTGACAAAGAATCCTACATCACGAAGGCCAGCGGGCATGACCAAGTTCTCAGCGGCTTGATCAGGCGTTTGCTTCTTGAGGTGATCACGCAATTCCTCGGGACTGAACGGGCCATACCATTGGCGCGCTTCCGCATCGAAGAAGTGCCAGAACATTTCGTGCTCATAAGCCAGCCACTCCTGAGGATCGGCGAGGCATTTGAAAGCGAGCACCTCGCCGCCGGCAGTGAGCGTGTGTTCTTCACCCAAATGCAGCGTGAATTGCGAACCAGGTGCGCCATCCACGAGTGCTGTGCCATCACTATTGATGGTGACTTCAAATTCATCACCGCGCTGCTGGATCGTGCCGAGCACGGGCGGGCAATCGAGAGAACTGGTGCGGAAATCGGCGGCGGCATTGGCCCCAATGATGAAGGGCGTGGCGGCCGCGATGGAGCGCTCGCCCGTGGCACAATTGAGAAGGCAAACTCGAGGCGCGAATGGGCGTGGTCTAGGACTCAGCATAATAATGGACTCGTTGGCTCAAGGGTGGAGCTGTTGGCAAAGAAATAACAGCCTCCGGTTTCATACTTTACAGGCGAGATGTCAAACCTGTCCTTAGCGGCTTTGTTAAGTGTTTGTGAAGCTGACGAAGACGAAGGAGTAAAAGAGGAGATAGCTTTACTGAGAAAGTATCGTTAGAGAGCGCCCATGAGCCGCCCTTCAGCCATCGCCCTGTCCGTTTTGTGCATTCTGACACTGCCGTCTTTCAGCTCTGCTGAGCTGGCAGGATCGAAGCCAAACATCCTTTTCATTCTGACGGATGACCAGGGTTTTGGCGATCTTTCCGCCAATGGGAATCCGATCCTCAAAACGCCGAACATCGACAAGCTACGCGGTGAGAGTGTACGCTTCAGTGACTTCATGGTGAGTCCCACCTGTGCGCCGACTCGCAGTGCGATCCAGACCGGGCGGCATGAGTTTCGCAATGGCATCACCCACACTATTTTGGAGCGCGAGCGGATGGATCTGAAGGCGATCACCATCGCCCAGGTGCTGCAAGATGCTGGCTACACGAACGGCATTTTTGGCAAATGGCATCTCGGAGATGAGACCGAGTATCGACCGAATCGTCGTGGCTTTGATGAACAATTCATCCACGGCGGCGGCGGCATCGGTCAAACCTATCCAGGAAGCTGTGGAGATGCTCCGAACAACAAGTACTTCAATCCGGCGATCCTCCACAATGACCATTTCGAGAAAACGGAAGGCTACTGCACGGATGTCTTTTTCGCTCAGGCGACAAAGTGGATTGAGTCCGTCAAAGGCGGCGATCCTTTCTACTGTCACATCTCAACGAACGCGCCGCATGGCCCGTACATTTCACGGCCTGAAGACAAGAAACTCTATGAGGGCAAGGGACTGGGTGAAGACACTGAAAGCTTCTTTGGCATGCTGCATAACATCGATCAAAACGTCGGCAAGCTGATGGCCAAGCTTGACGACTGGGGGATCGCCAAGAACACACTCGTGGTCTTCATGAATGATAACGGCGGCACTGCTGGTGTGAAGGTTTTCAATGCCGGAATGCATGGAGCCAAGGGCACGCCCTGGGTCGGCGGCACGCGTGCTTTGTCGTTCTGGCGTATGCCCGGCACACTGATGCCTGCTGACTGCGGCGCGCTGACTGCGCATGTGGATGTTTTCCGCACTTGGGCGGGTTTAGCTGGTGCCAAACTCACGCCTGAAATGGAGACGCAGGTCGAAGGCCGTAGTCTGCTTCCATTGCTCATGAATCCAAAGGCTGAGTGGAAGGACCGCACTCTTTTCACCCACACCGGACGCTGGCCAAAAGGCACGGACTACAATGCGGCCAAGACGAGAAATGCTGCGGCACGCAACACGCAGTATCATTTAGTGAGTGAGGCAGCAGCTCCTGCGAAAGCCAAGGCAGCGAAGAAATCTGGCTGGCAACTCTTTGATGTGAAAGCTGATCCTGGTGAGACGAAAGACATCGCCGCCGAAAGGCCTGAGGTCGTGAAGGAAATGCTCGTGAGTTATGACGCCTGGTGGGACTCGCTGAAGGGCCAGATTGATCTGAATGAGAAGGCCGTGGGGCCGAAGCTGAATCCATTTGCTGAAGAATACTGGATGCAGTTTGGCGGTGGCCCGACGCCTGCGGACTATGAGCGCATGAATCCTGAAAAGGCCTTCACCTTTGAGACACGGAAAGCCAAGAAGTAAGGGCGTGGTAGTCGTATGAATTGTGTTGGAGAATGTGCCTGTGGTGCCTAAAGGCGGTGCTCTGAACTTGTCTGCATGATTACCTTTACCCAATGCTTCATTCTTGGTCTGATCATCAGTGCTGCGGCACAGGCGCATCAGGTGCCGAACATGACGATTGAGGCTGACTTTGATGCTACTGGTAGCTTTGAACTGACCGTGAATGTGGACCCGCGAGTGATCCTCTCCACGCAGCCCACATCCTTGCCTCCCGTTGCGGCTGCGTGGTATCTCGACCAGTCACGAGAGCAGGTGAAGGAGAGTCTGAAAAAGGCCACGGACTATCTGGTAAAAAATCTCAAACTCACTTTCGGCACAGAGACACTGCCGCTACCTGGAGCCACATGGCAGGCTATGGATGGAGCGACGAATCTGCCACTGACAGCCGAAACGACGGAGGCGCATCTGCTGGCCACACTCAGGGGAACGGTGCCCGGCACAGCGCAGGATTTTGTTCTCGGTTTTGGTGCGGAGGCTCAAGTCAGCCTGATCCTGTTGTTGAAAAAGGCAGGTCAGGCCGAACCCAAAGTGCAGGTTCTTTTTCCTGGTGAAAACAGCCGACCTTTCAGCATCCCCGCACCACCGACCAAAGCTAAGAAGCCAGACTTTAACCCGCTATGGCTGCTGCTATTATCTCCGCTCATTTACGCTTGGTGGCGCAGGACGAAACGGTAACGATCAGGCCAGAGCAGCACGGCAGCCGTGCTCAAGGCCAGGCAGAAGTGCGGCATCTCGATGCGGCCTTGACCTGCGGGCGTGTAAGCGAGAATAGCAAAGAGAAGGTAACCCGCACGACCACCTGTCATGATGCTGCGAATGACGAGTATGCCGAGCGTGCCGACAAACAGCAGCAGGCCAGGGATACCTAACTCGAGCCAGATCGAAATGTATTCATTGTGCGGTGCCCACAGCGCACCAGACACGCCTGTGCCGTGGCCAAAGATGGGCTTTGCCATGACGCCTTCCCAGGCATCTGAGAGATCCTTCACTCGCTCAGGGGATTTTAATTTATCGAGATCGAAACTGTAGATGGCTTCAAGTCGCTCCGAGGTGTTTCGATCCTTCACGATGCCCTTTTCAGTCTGGCTCTGAAGAATGGCAAAACCCACGCCAACAAGGGGGATCGCGATGGCTGCTATGACGATGAGAAACCCCAGATTTCTGCGCGCATTCATCATGATATAAAAGCCGCCCATCAGAGCTAACACCACGAAACCGCTGCGCCCATAAGTCAAAGCCACGCCGACAAAAGCGACGCCCATGAGCATGCAGTTGAGTCGAAAATTTGGGGAGAGTGCAAAGACAATGCCGAGCATTTCACACAGCAGGACGGGTGGGAAATTTGGGTGCCCATTGAATCCGGAGAAGCGGCCTGGAATGCTGGTGAATTTTGCCAGCCCGAGCATCTCATAGATTTCAGAACCTGTGGTCAGGAAGATCGCCAAAATAGCCGCCCAGCGTGCAGCCCTGAGTCCCTGATCAGTCGAGAGCACCGCAAGAATAGCGATCAGTACTAGCAGCATGCGCATCATGTCCATGCCCACTTGCCCGACGGATGAAACATCTGTGCGAGCTAAAATAACGGCGTCAAAAATGCGCACCAGTGGCAGTAGCAAAACGAGAAGTGCCACGGGGGCAAAGCGCGGCTTATTCAGTATCGATAACCCGATGCATGCCGCTACGGCGAGCATGACAAAGAGGATCGGTTTAAGCGGGGAAATTCCCGCGTTGTAGGAACCCATCACCGCGTCGGCAGCAAGCACACCGAGCAAGGTGCCGCAGACACAGATCATCATCTGGTTCAATCGGCTTTCGCGGGCAAATGTGGCTGGAGCGGAAATCATGGTTTAGCGGTGCAGTGAGGGAACCATCTACTCCAAAACCCTGTCTGCCAACCAGACAAAGAAAAACCCAGAACTTTACGTCCTGGGTTCTTTACAGAGTTTATGAGCCGACTTACTTCTTCTCTTCAGTCTTGGCTGTGGTGGGCTGCTTGGTAGTTAGCTCAAGGAAGTCGCGCATAATATTGACTGTTTCTAGCTTCATCGGCTCAAGGCCATAGGGGAATTTGGAACCCGCAGGCTCGGCGTCTTCGTCGTCAGTCTTCTTGGCCATTCTCATGCCGGTGCTTTGCTCACGGCTGAAGTCGGACTCGATGACGAGCTCTGGCTTGTCCACATTGTCGAGCGTCAGATGATAGGTTTTGAAGCCGCCATCTTTGAGCTTGGCGGTGACTTCCTTGGTGCGGATTTCGCGCTCGGCATCCTGCTTTTCACGACGCAGTTTTGTCTCTGCCGTATCCTTTTCACGATCTGCTAGATTCAGACTGAGTGTGTTGCTGTCGATTCGCTCTTTCAGGCGCTTGGATTCGTCCACAATGATCTGGAACTCTGGGTTGGTCTTCATGCGCTCATTCATGCGTTTGTGCAGTTCTTCGAGCGGGAATGGGTTCTTGGTGACGAGGTTGTATTTGCGCGCAGGAATGGTGTCGTAGGGCAGGGGATTGTCAGCAGAGCCTTCACCGATGTCGAGCACATCACGGATGGATGGGAGCACGAGTTCAGGTTCGACGCCCTTGAGCTGAGTCGAGCCGCCTGCGATGCGGTAGAATTTCTGGATGGTAACTTTGAGGTTTCCAGCGCGGTCTTTTTTGGCAAAGAAAGGCATGAAGCGCTCGACTGGTAGAATGGTCTGCACGGTGCCTTTGCCAAAGGTGGACTTGTCACCCACGATTAAGGCGCGGCGGTAGTCCTGGAGGGCAGCAGCAAGAATCTCGGAGGCAGAGGCGCTGGTTTTGTCGGTGAGCACAATCATCGGGCCGTCATAGAAGGCCTTCTCGTTTTCGCACTCGCGGAATGAGATGGAGCCGCGCCAATCTTTCGCCTGCACCACTGGACCAGCAGGCACAAACAAGCCCGTGAGGCGAATCGCTTCTTCCAAAGAACCCCCGCCGTTACCGCGCAGATCGAGGACGAGTCCGTCGATCTTTTCTTTGATCAGGCGGGCCAGCAGCTTCTGCACATCGTCCGTGGTGCTCACTGTGCCTTCTTCCATATCAGCATAGAAGGAGGACAGATTGATCCAGCCGATCTTCAATGGCTTGCCCATTTCAGAGGGGGTAAGTAGCAGCTCGGCGTTGGCTAACTTTTCCTTCAGCTCTACGGCTCCGCGCACAATGGTGACGATTTTTGTCGCGCTCGGATCGGCGGCTGGATTGACGCGCAAACGGACGGTGGAGCCATCTTTACCGCGGATCATGTCCACGATTTTTTGCAGCTTCATGTACTTCGTTTCCACGAATTCGGCCTCACCCTGAGCGACTCCGGTGATCTTGTCATTGAGCGTGAGTTCACCCTGCTTATCCGCAGGTCCACCGACGACGATGCCTTGAATCTGGGCCACGTCATCGATGACGCCGAGAAGGGCACCGATGCCGACGAGCTTATGCTTCATCTGAATATTGAAGCTGTCTGTCTCCTGTACACTCATGTACTCGGTGTGCGGATCATAGGCGGAGGAAAGGCAGGAGAGGAAATAGTCCACAATGGCTTCCTGGTCATTTTCATTGATGCTTTCGATCAGGCGCTCGTAGTCTTTGAGCACGCGCTGCTGCGGGGTGAGGTCTTTGTCTTTATCTTCCTTCACAGCGACTTCTTTATTGGCTTCAGCAGGCTTAGCCGCAGTGGCGTCGGCTGGCTTTTCAGCGGCCTTCTTTGCGGCTTTGTCGGCTTTCTTTTTAGCCTCCACGACCTTGGCTTCATCCGAGAGTTTTTCCTGGAGCATGTTGTCTTCCAAGATGTCGATCCAGAGTTTGTCCTGCTCGGCGGCATTCTTCGGGTAAGGAGCCTTATCGCGCTTCATTTCAACGGTGCGCTTGGAATCAAAAGTGAACTTGTGGCTCTCCAGTGTTTTTTTGATGAAGGCGATACGCTCTTGAACACGCTGTTTGTAGATGTCGTAAATTTCAATGGCTGGAGTGACGTTGCGCATCAAAACATGGTCATCGAGCGTCGTGTCATACTTGGACTTGAAGGCATCCACATCTTCCTGAGTGAAGAACACATGCTTGAAGTCGAGCAGGTTCAGGTAGTTATGCAGCAGCTTGCCAGAGAGCTCGTCATCGAAGTCCCGGTGTGAGTAATGCTGACTCTGGAGCATGTAAGCGACATGCATGGCCACCTGGCCGAAATTGGTCTCTGTGGTTGCCTGAGCAGCTACGAGTGAGACGGATGCCAGAGAGGCAGCCAGGATGGACAAGGATTTGCGAATCATGATGAGGGGCTAACTAATACGCTGTGAAGCGAGGTTTATCGCTGATGATTTTGTGGTTTGCGGCTTGAAATGTCCAACGCTTTCCCGCAGATCGTCTCCTCCATGCTTGATATTTCTACATTCACTGGCGGCATTGCCCAGACCAATGGCTACCTTTTCACCCTTCCAGGAGGCACCTTTTTGGTCGATGCACCTGAAGGAATCGCCGATTGGCTGAAGCGGCGCGGCACCAAGGTGGACGCGCTGCTTCTGACGCATCAGCACTTCGATCATGTGCAGGATGCTGCCGCCGTCAGGGACCAGCACGGCTGCAAAGTTTATGCCTGGTCCCCCTTGTCCAAAGACCTCACGCTTGAGCTGCTCTACGGCGCAGTGACAGGCAGCGCCTTCTCCGTGCCTGAGTTTACCGTGGATGAAATTCTGGCCGGAAAGCCTGAGATCAGCGTCTGCGATTCGCGCTTCGAGCTTTTCCACGTCCCAGGGCATTCGCCGGACAGCTTGTGCTTTTATCTGCCTGATCAAAAACTCCTCTTTGGTGGCGACGTGCTTTTTCTCGATGGCGTAGGCCGCACGGACTTCCCCGGTGGCTCATTTGAGCAATTGGAGAGCGGCATCGAAACCAAACTCTGGCCGCTGCCAGATGACACGAAAGTCTATCCCGGCCACGGCCCAGCGACGAGCATCGGCCGCGAACGCACGCAGAACCCGTTCGTGGGTGGGCGTTAAGATTCGTGGTGGGGCGCTTGGTCCCCAAGCGCCGTTCTTCGAAGGCGGCTGCCCAAGGAGTGATGGGTTCGCTTCGCGGCTTCGCAGCCAGCCATCAGCCCCCCCCGTGATGGCTGGATGCCATCACTCCTTGCTCCACCCTACCGCCGCAGCGCCGTGATCAGTTCATCCAGCTTGTTCACCACCTGCTGCATCTCTGCCTGGGTCGGTGGATCACTCACCACGATGCCCAGTGTCGCCACCGCATT
>JBEBGU010000403.1:0-4671 GCA_040081325.1 Prosthecobacter sp. | reverse complement strand
TTTGTGGTGGAGGACTCCTCGGGTCGCCAGATCACGAGCGCCGCCACGCCGGTATTTGTCCATGCGCCACCCGTGATCACGGTGCCGCCCGTGCTGCGCCGTGTGGTGCCGGGGGAGAGTTTTTCATTGCAGGTGAACTACACCTCCACGCTACCGGTCACGGTGCAGTGGTTTAGAAACGGCATCCTCATCCCCGGTGCCACGCTGCCTGTTTATACGAAGGCACCGGCTGTGGTGGCGGATTCGGGGAACTACACCGTGGCGCTCACCACACGCTGCATCACGGTGACGAGCGTGCCCGCACGGGTGATGGTGGGGCCGGTGATCGATCAAGATCCAGTGGCTCCATCCGATGAGAGTGTGGGCTTTTCTCCCGTGATCATGACAGTCGGCGCGGATGGCGTGGGCACGCAAATCGGCACTTACACGACGGGCATCGACCCCACCGAGCATCCGAATCATCAGGCTCCTGACGCGCTGGTGAATCCGCTAAAATTTGTCTGGCGGCATGAAAGCGTGCCTCTCGTGCTCGGGCCAAAATACACCATCACATCTCCCACCACGCTGACCTCGCGACTCGTCGTGAACACGCCCGACTATGAAGACGAAGGCTACTACGACTGCGTGGTCACCGACATCAGCGGCCCGGCCTATTCGCAGATCACCAATCAGACGCTGCTCGTCCTCAAGCCGCTCGCGCCGCCGTATCTCACCGTCCAGCTCGGCGGTGGTCCCGACCGCCGCACTGACGCGGGCATGGTCTATGATACACGACGCGGCAGGATGGTGATGTTTGGCGGCATTGCCTATGGTGTGGATTTGCGTTCAGCGTATTCCTTTAATGTCGAGTATGCCTCCAATGATACCTGGGAGTGGGATGGCCAGATTTGGGTGAAGCGAAATCCCGCGACGCGTCCGCCGCCGCTGAGGGAATTCGGCATCGCCTATGATCCCATCCGCGCGCGCACCATCATCTTCGGTGGCTACATGTATCCGGGACCGAACTACAGCATCGGCACGCAAGTGCTCTCCAATGCCGTGTGGGAATGGGATGGCACCAACTGGACACAGGCCGCGCCCGCTATTTCTCCCGTGGCGCGCACCCAGCCACGCATGTGCTACGACACGGTCCGCCGGGAGACACTCATGATCGGCGGTAATGCCTACCCTCCCAACGTCACTGTTCCGCAGGTAGAAAACCACAAGCTCTGGGCCTGGAACGGCGTGCAGTGGACTCAGCGCGCCAGCCTGCCTACCAGCGGCGGCAACTACATGTTCCCGCAGAACAGTTTCACCTTTGATCAGCTACGTAGCAAAGCAGTCATCCTTGGAGTATTCAGCGACAACACCTATCCCGTGTGGGAATGGAACGGCACGCTCTGGGCTCGCATCGTTCCTTCTGGTGCCTTGCGCATCACCGATACCGGCACTAGCCACGGCACACCCTTCTATGATCATGTGCGCCGCATGATTGGCTTCCCCATCGTGGGAAACAATTTCCCCGCTGGCTACGGCTACGAAAACAGCACGCCCTTTGTCGCCTACTGGAACGGCACTTCATTCATACGTGGCGAAACCAGCATCATCAATGAAGTCACCATCCCTCAGCCAGCACCGGCCACTCCGCTGCAGGACATCGTGTCCAACCCCGGCCAGGGCGATCTCCTCGCCTTTGACACGGCCCGCCGCTGCCTCTTCTGGTGGGACATGCCGCAGTTCCGCCTCGAAAGACCTGCCAACACTCTGGAGATGCATTTCAGTGCCAAGGTCAAGCCCGTACACTTTCCCGTGCAGGTCATGTTTGCCCCGAATCAAAACATCAACCTCCGAGTCATCAGCGCCGGCCAGCGCGGGCTGATCTACCAGTGGTTCAAAGGCAACACGCTCCTCCTCGACGACGCCCACTGGAATGGAGCCAACACCGCCACACTCAAAATCAATGCCGTCACCGCCGCTGACGAGGGCGACTACAAGGTGCGCATCACCAACGTGTATAACCAAGTCTTCACCCAAAACGTTCGCGTCAATCTCCAGCCCGATGGCGTGGGCTACGTCGTGCAAGGCAGCGGCCTCGTACTCTCCTGGCCCGGTGCTACAGGCATCCTCGAAACCTCACCGAATCCGAACGGCCCCTGGACCTCACTCTATGGCGCAGAGCCGCCCTACAGCGTCGCCATGGATGAAGACCGCCGGTTTTATCGCGTACGGTATCCGTGAGGGATCAAAGTCCCAGCGCCACGGCCAGCGCCTGCATCTCCTCTTTGACCATGCTGTCGTCACGCAAGCCCGCAGCCACTTCCTCGCGCACCATTGCCCGATAATCCGCCCGAAGCCGATGCACCGCCACGGCCACACTGCGGGCTGCAATGCCCATTTTATCTCCCACCGCCTCATAGTCACCTGCTGTGGGATCGCGGGATAGAAAGGGACTCAGCATCGCAAACACCTTTGCCTTGCCCGTGCTCTCACATTCCTCACGCAGACGAGCCAAAGCCGCATCCATCACCGCATGAGCCCAGCGCTTTTCAAACAAGGTCTCCGGCGTGTCTTGCGTGGCTGGCTCCGCGCCGAACCAACTTTCCGCCTGCGCCAGATCCAGTGATACAGGTGCATCACCGCCCCCACGCTTCTGCGCCACCTCACGGCGATGCTGCTTGATGAGGAAGTTCTTCAAAATCGTCACCAGCAGTGTGCTAAACCGCACCTCCCGCCGCTCCACCTGCGCTAGCCAGTCCTGCTCGATCAGCTTCGCAAAAAACGCCTGCGTCAGATCACTCGCATCCTCCGCCGACTCGCCGCGTCGCCGGATGAAGGCGTACACCGGATACCAGTACGTTTTGCAAAGATGGTTCCAGGCGATGTCACGTTTCGAGGGTTCATCAGCTCCCTGCATCAGCGTCCAGCGCGTCGTATTGAAACGCGCCGAGGAACGAGTGAGCGAAGCGGAAGTGGTCTCTGACATGAATTGGGTGGCAGGCTTCACTGGACCGTGATCGGGGTATTTCTCAAGCCCCACCTCTGCGCGGATATTGCACTCCAGATAGGCGCAGGTGGATCGCGATCAGTACTCGCAGATTGCCTGATCAGCGACTCCCGCTAGGATCACGCCCATGTCAGACACTCCCGCCCGCTTTGTACAGATCGACGATGCCGCCCGCGAAACCAATCCGTGGACAAACAATGAATGGCTCTGCCGACCTGATCTGGTCGCCGCAGACAAGCTGCTGCTGGTGCGAGCCAACATGGACCCGATGCACTGCCATCCGTTTCATTTTCATCCGCATCGGGAAGAGATCATCTATGTGATCTATGGCCGCGCCGAGCAGTGGGTGGGTAATGAGTATCGCATCCTCAAAGCAGGTGAGATGGCACACATCCCGGCGGGCGTGATTCATGGCACCTTTAATCCGCACAAAGAACCGCTCGTTTTTCTAGCCGTCCTTTCCCCAGCCAAGCTGCCGGACGATCTCGCCGCTGTGGCCGACCCTCAAGACGTCTCCGGCCAGGAGCCATGGGCGAGTCTGCGCAAAGGCATGGTCGAATGCCAAACGCTGGCCTGATAGAAGTTGGCCGTTGTTTGCAATGGTTGGCGATTGTTTGCCGTTGTTTTAAAACCATTGCCAACCACTGCAATCCATCGCAAACCACAGCCAACCTCCCCGCGCTCTTCAATGAAACTTCTCCTCACCCTCACCGCCACTTTACTCCTCATGACCTCCGCCCCTGCTGCTGATGCCCCTTATCGCCATGTTGTGTTCTTTAAATTCAAAGACAGCGCCACGCCTGAACAGGTGCAGGTCGTCGAAAAAGCCTTCATCGAACTCGCCAAAAAGGTGGACACGGTGAAAGCTTTTGAGTGGGGCACGAATGTGAGTCCTGAAGGCAAGAATGATGGCTTCACTCATTGCTTCTTGGTGACCTTTGCTGACAAGGCTGGACTCGATGTCTATCTGCCGCACCCCGCGCACGGCGAGTTCGTGAGCCAACTCAAGCCGATCATCGATAAGGTCTGCGTGCTCGACTACGTGGCGAAGTAAACTCTCAACGACACAAAAAAGGACGAGCTGGTTTTGAAGCCAGTCTCGTCCTTTTTCATTGAGATGATCAACGAGGGCGAACTTCGTTCACGAACTCTTCCATCAGGTCCATCGCCTTCACGATGAGTTCTGGAGCAGTCGCATAACAGCAGCGGACGAAGCCTTCACCGGCCGCACCAAAGGCACTACCTGGGACCACTGCCACGCTCTTTTTCTCCAGCAGACCGAGCGCGAATTCTTTGCTTGTCAGACCCGTGCTGCGAATCTCAGGGAAGACATAAAACGCACCGCCTGGATTGAAGCAGTGCAGGCCCATGCCATTAAGTCGGGCAACGATAATGTTGCGCCGCATCTCGTAGCTTTGACGCATCTCTTCATAAGCTGAAGCGCCCATCTTCAGCGCCTCGATGCCGGCGATCTGGCTCATGATCGGCGCGCAGAGCATACAATACTGATGAATCTTCATCATCGCCTCACGCAACGGTGCAGGTGCACAGGCATAACCAAGACGCCAGCCAGTCATGGCAAACGCTTTGCTGAAACCATGCAGCAACACGGTGCGCTCTCTCATGCCGGGATACTCGACGATGCTCTTGTGCGTACGACCATCATAGAGCAACTCACAGTAGATCTC
>JBEBGU010000402.1:0-4686 GCA_040081325.1 Prosthecobacter sp. | reverse complement strand
GGCTTTGGGTGGGCGTGGCATTTTCGTGAATTACAGATGTAAGTTTCGGATTACACATGTAATCCAAAAATACGCAAGAGCTTTTTCAAGGCGCAACAGGCACGCTCATTTTGCCGCAGAGGAGCAGTGGGGCAAAGGGAGCAGAGCTTAAAAACAGGATATCTGTGCCCTCTGCTACTTTGCCCCTCTGCGGTAGAAGTCTTGATTCCCTATGACTCGAAGCGCTGACCTGCTGGATACGAGCCGACACTGCGGGTCGTGGCGCCATCGGCGCGGGTTTGATCGAGGGCGGATTGGAAGTGTGGCTCGGCGGGGGAGCCTTCGATCTCGATGTAGAAACGGTACTTGTTTGGCTGGCCTCGAATGGGTCGGGATTCGAGACGTTTCAAGTTCACGGCAGCATTGCTCAACGGAGTCAGGAAGCGACAGAGGCTGCCTGCGCGATCAGGCAACTCAACGACGAGGGCAGTGCGATTGTTCTGCGTGGACGGGGCGTTCTCGCGATGACCGAGCAGGTAAAACTGAGTGATGTTTGGCACATCACCCGCGATGGGGAAGTGCAGCAGCGCGAGGCCATGACGCTCGGCATTTTGACGCGGACCGATGGCGGCGGCACCGTCAAGTGTGGCGGCTTTTTCAGCAGCTTTCGAGGTGCTGGCTTCGACGATTCTTTTGGCATTCGGGTAATGGGCCGTCAGCCATTCATCGCAATGGAAGAACGGCATGGCGTGCGAGTGGATGGTCTGCACGGAAACGCCGGATTTGCCGAGCAGGGCGAGTTTCACATCGAGCGTGAGTTCTTCCACAATGTGCAACGTGCAACGCTCATCCACGAGTCGGTCCACCGTGTCGATGATGAAGCCGCCGGAAGAGTTCTCGATGGGCACGATGCCGAGTGCGTCGGTGTGTGTGCCGAGGTAGTCGAAGACCTCGCCGATCGTTCCCATGAGCTGAACCGCCGCGTCTGGAAAGCGCTGCTGGGTGAGCAGATGGGAAAAGCTGCCCTCAGGTCCGAGGCAGGCGATGATGGATGGGGAGGCGGACATGAGAGATGAAGCAACCGAGGTGCCGAGAGTAAAGCAGAGGGAGAGCGTGGTCGAGAGAGGAAGTTGCAGTGCAGGAATCGTTCCGATTCGATGAGGTGTGTCGCGGCAAGTCAAGGCAGTAAATTTTATCTCTCTCATGCCTTCCATCTTGCCGCCGCTCATGCGCCTCGCTACCACAGGCCTCCCAACTGAGATCTCAGATTTCATAACCCAAATTTTCCAACCATGTCTGCTGACAACGAACTCAAAATCAATATCGCCCACGTCGAGCGCGTGGCCAAAGAACTCGGGCTCAAGGCCATCCAGGTCGGAGCGACGGCCCATCTCTTCGCCGGTGGTGCCACGGTGCCTTTCATCGCCCGCTATCGAAAGGAAGCCACGGGCTCTATGGATGAAGTGCAGATCCTCGCCGTGAAGGAGCGCATGGAGGCGCTGATCGCCCTGGATGACCGCCGTGCGGCCATCGTGAAGTCGCTCGAAGAACGCAAGCTGATGACAGACATCCTGCGCGCGAAGATCGAGAAGGCGGAGACGATCACAACACTCGAAGACATCTTTGCGCCCTTCCGTCCGAAGCGCCGTACCCGCGCCACGATTGCCAAAGAAAAGGGCCTGGAACCACTGGCTGATTTCATTGAAGCCAATCTGCTCACCAGCGGCGTGAAGCTCGACGACGAGGCCGTGAAGTTCATCAATCTCAATCACGAGACGGAAGAGCTGCGCGTCAAAGATGCCAACGATGCTCTGAGCGGAGCCCGCGACATCATCGCCGAGCGCATCAGCGACAATGCCGAAGCGCGTGCGGCTTTGCGCAAGCTGTTCGCGGATCAGAGCACCGTCGTTTCCAAAGTCATGTTCGGCAAAGAAACCGAGGCCGACGCGCAAAAGTTCCGCGATTACTTCGACTGGAGCGAGCCGCTGAAATCTATCCCGTCGCATCGCATGATGGCGATTCGTCGTGGTGAAAAGGAAGGCTTCCTGCTCATGCGCATCACACCGCCGGAGGACACGGCGGTGCAGATCATCAGCACGCTCTTTGTCAAAGGTGGCAACTCATGCAGCGATCAGATGAAGCTCGCCTGTGCCGACAGTTACAAGCGCCTGCTCAGCTCCAGCATGGAGACTGAAGCGCGTCTGGAGTCGAAGAAGAAAGCCGACACGGAAGCCGTGCGCGTCTTTGCCGACAATCTGCGGGAACTCCTGCTCGCCGCGCCGCTCGGTCAGAAGCGAGTGCTCGGCATTGACCCAGGCTTCCGCACCGGCTGCAAAGTCGTGGTGCTCGATGCTCAAGGGCAGCTTCTTTTCAATGACGTCATCTACCTGCTCGGTGAAGGCAACAGCCTGATGCATGCGAAGACGCTCGTGATGAATTTGATCGAGCGCTACAAGATCGAAGCCATCGCTATCGGCAACGGAACGGCCAGCCGCGAGACGGAGACATTCATCAACAAGATCGGAATTCCGAAAGGCATCCTCGTGCTCATGGTCAATGAGAGCGGTGCGTCGATCTACAGCGCCAGTGATGTCGCGCGTGAAGAGTTCCCCAATCACGACATCACCGTGCGCGGTGCTGTGTCGATCGGACGCCGTCTCATGGACCCGTTGGCGGAGTTGGTGAAGCTCGATCCGAAGTCCATCGGTGTCGGCCAGTATCAGCACGATGTCGATCAGAACCAGCTCAAGAGCAGCCTGGATAATGTCGTGATCAGCGCTGTGAATGGTGTCGGTGTTGAGTTGAATACGGCCAGCAAGCAGCTCCTCAGTTATGTGTCTGGACTCAACAGCACGCACGCGGCGAATATCGTCGCCTTCCGCAATGAGAACGGTCCCTTCAAGACGCGCAAGGATCTGCTGAAAGTCCCGCGTCTTGGTGACAAAGCCTTTGAGCAAGCCGCCGGATTCCTGCGCATTCGCGGAGCCGAGCACCCGCTTGATTCCAGCTCGGTGCATCCCGAGCGTTATCCGCTGGTCGAAAAGATGGCGGCTGATCTCGGCTGCACGGTGGCTGATCTCATGCAGCGCGCTGAGCTGCGCCAGAAACTGGATTTGAAAAAGTATGTTAGCGAAGAAGTCGGTCTGCCGACGCTTCAAGACATCATGAACGAACTCGCCAAGCCCGGTCGTGACCCACGCAAGCAGTTCGAGGTCTTCAACTTCGCCGAAGGCGTGAATGACATGAAGGATCTCACCGTCGGCATGAAACTGCCGGGCATCGTCACCAACGTCACCGCGTTTGGCGCCTTTGTGGACATCGGCGTCCATCAGGACGGACTCGTCCATGTCAGCCAGCTCAGTGACACTTTTGTCCGTGATGCGGCAGAGGTCGTGAAGGTCGCGCAGAAGGTCATGGTCACCGTGAGTGAAGTGGACATTCAGCGGAAACGCATCGCGCTGAGCATGAAGTCCAAGCCCGACTTCGAGAAGAAGTTCGGTGCGAGTGGGCCGCGTCCTGCCGGAGCGCCTGCGGGCGGTCAAGGCGGCGGTCAACGCAGTTTCGGTGGCGGTGATCGCAATCGTCCCAGCGGCGGCGGTATGGGCAATCCCTTCGGCGGCGGTGGCGGCGGAGACTGGTTCACTGCCGCGGCGCAGAAGGGGAAGAAGTAAGGCCCGGCTGACAAACAGAGATCGTTGCGCAGGATTCGTTTTCGATCCACACTTCGCCATGACTACCCTCATGGACCAAGCATTGCGTCGTCTGACATCGCTTCCTGACACCAAGCAGAATGTCTTTGCCGGCTTCATCCTCGCTGAATTGGACTCGGAGGATAAGTGGGATGCTTTGTTCTCCGAATCCCAAGACATGCTGGCTGAGATGGCCAGGCAGGCCGTCGCGGAAGAGAAGCATGGCGAAACGAAACTGCTGAGCCTTCGCCATGATTTCGAAGCGAACTGAGGCTTTTCGACGACTCCTGGAAGCTCTTCCAGGACAGGTTCGAAAGCAGGCTCGCGAGGCATACCGCCTTTGGGCTCAGAATCCGTTTCATCCTAGTCTGCACTTCAAGAAGGTCCATGCATCTGAAGACATTTGGTCAGCCCGTATCTCTGACGACTATCGTGCCGTCGGTGTCAGACAAGGCGACAAAATGATTTGGTTCTGGATTGGCAGCCATGCAGCCTATGACAAGCTGCTGAGGCAGTTTGGGAAGTGACCGCCAGCTTCAGCGTGCCTGGGTGAACCCATACTTCTCCAACTGCTCCTCGATGATCTTCTCACAGGCGGCGAGCTGCTTGAGGCGCTCGCGGCGGCCTTCGTCGGCGATGGCTTGGAGGGCGTCGATGTCGTAAAGATAGACGCCTTCGATCTCGTTCACCGCCGGGTCCACATCGCGCGGGACGGCGATGTCGATGATGAGCAGGGGCTCCCAGCGGCGCTTTTTCATGACGTGCTGGATTTGGTCAGGCCTGATGACGAAATGCGGGGCGCTGGTGCTGGAGATGATGACATCCACCTCATGCATGGCGGCCTCCCATTCATCAAACTTCAGCGCGGTGCCGCCCATCTCGGTGGCGAGTTCGACGGCGCGGTCATGGCTGCGATTGGAGACGATGTTGCTCTTGGCACCGCGTGAGAGCAGGCTCTGCGCGCAGGTGCGGCTCATCTCGCCTGCGCCGATGAGCATGACACGGCATTGCTTGAGAT
>JBEBGU010000401.1:0-4687 GCA_040081325.1 Prosthecobacter sp. | reverse complement strand
GTTCGTATTGTTGTTCACCGCTGTGGAGGTGACCAGCAAGCCGTCCTGAGGGCGAATCACAAAGTCTCCCCCGCCAAATGCCTGCGTCAGGTGGAAGAAGTTGGGGTAATCATTGAAGGCCGGGGTTTTGAGCGCCTTGCCTGTCGTATCCAGACGCCAGGCGACCATGTTGTCGTTGTTCTGACCGCCGCCGTAGTAATCACCAGCGTAGTAGGCGGCACGGGGGAAAGCGCCCGATCCACTGGAAGATGAATTGGGTGTGCCTGTATTGAACGGTACATTGGACAGATTGGAACCTGTGACCGCCTGAGAACTCCAGGTTTTGGTGACATTGTCGTAGTAGGCGGTGTTGAGCTGGAAGTTATAGCCGCTCGATCCTGAAGACGAAGTGGAGTTCCAGTAAAAACGCCGGTTCAACCAATCCAACGCCAAGCCATTCATATAGGCGTTCGATGCACCAGCGTTAAAGCCAGGTGTTGAGGCATTCAAATTGAGGATGCCTTGAAGAATAGAAACTGTCGGCGTGGCGGAGTTGGGATTGTAAACGGAGATTTCGTCCAGATACCAAGTTGAGCCGCTGTGACGGATCGCATAAAAATAGTCCCTGAAGTTGGTCGATGGGGCCACGATCGTGGAGGTGAAATCCTCCACTTCGCCAATGCCAATGGCACCGACGGGGCTTGGAGCTGACACAGAGGTCAAACGGAAGCGCATGCCGATGTTGCCGAGAGTTGCGGTGGCTGGCACGTCATAGAAGAAGGTCTGGTAGTCGCTGGTGGTGCCGGTGGGCACCACGATGTTGGTGAGGATCTGTTCATCGGTGTCTGTCAGCGCGCCGTTGTTATTGAAGTCAGCCCAGCCATTCAAATAGGCGGGTGAACCGCTGAGGTTCGTCAGATTGATGGTCACAGCGACGCCAGCCTGACCTCGGACCATGACCGCCTGCACGGTGGTGCCGTCTTCATCATTGACGTTGTTGAGGTCATCCCCGGTCGCTGCCAGATTGTTGAACGCTGCAATTTCGGCATCCGTGAAGTCGCCCATCTTGAGGGTGTTGGAAAGCTTGCTGCTGGCATCCTGGAAGAGTGAGAAGTCACCATGGTCTTCAGCTTCCACGATGCTGATTCTGTAATCTTCGACTTCACCCGCCCCGAATGCGCCCGTGCTGCCAGGAGATGCGATGGACGTTAACCGGAAGCGCACACCGACCGTGGCCACCGTAGCATTGGATGGCACATTGAAGGTCAGGGCGCGATTGGTGGCACTGATCCCATCCGCGACTGGCTCATTGAAAACGATTTGTTCGCCAGCATCTGTGAGTACGCCATTGTTGTTGAAGTCGATCCAGCCATTCAGGTAAGTCTCAGCACCGCTCGTGTTGGTGACATTGACCGTCACGCTGAGTCCGCTTTGGCCTTGAATGAGTCCCGTTGGCAGCGTCACGCCGTCTTCGTCATCGCTACCCGTGATGTCATCTCCAGTCGCTGTGGCATTGGCTGTCTGGGTGTATTCGTAATCGCTGAGCGCTCCCATTTTCAGAGTCGTATTCTTCGTGCTACTGGCACTGCCAAAGGTGCTGAGGTCACCAAAGTCGGCGTTTGGCTGTGGCGTGAGGCTGTAGGAGGGGCTCGTGCCGACGCAGCCGTAGAAATCCGTGGCGCTGATGGTGAAGGTGGCTGCGGCTGAGCTGGTGGGCGTGCCACTGATCACGCCGGTGCTCGTATTGAGAGTGAGGCCGACCGGCAGAGCACCGCTGGCGACGGCGAACGTAAACGGCGCGGTCCCGGCAGATGGCGTGACGCTCTGCGAGTAGGTGGCATTGATCAGAGCCGCAGTTAGGGATGCGGGAGTGATTGTGATCGCTGGGCAGACTGGAGTCACAGTGTAAGCCCGTGTGCCCGAGCAGCCATTGGCATCTGTGGCGCGGATGATGAAGTTGGCTGCAGTCGTACTATTTGGCGTGCCGCTGATGACACCCGTGTTGGCATTCAAGCTCGCCCAAGTAGGCAGGCTGCCACTGCTGAGAGAAAAAGTATAAGGAGCGGTTCCACCACCGGCGCTGAAGGTTTGACTATAAACTGTGCCCACGGTGGCTGCTGCGAGGCTGGCGGGACTCAGGGTGACCAAGGGGCAGATCTTCAGACTAATGACCTGGGTGCCCTGGCAGCCGTTGGCGTCGTTGACACGGACGGTGATGCTCGTGGCTGGGCTGGCGGTGGCGGTGGGGGTGCCACTGATGACACCGGAGCTGGCGTTTAAAGTTAGGCCAGTGGGAAGTGTGCCCGCGACGATGGTCCAGGCGGAGTAGGGGGCGGTACCGCCAGTGGCGGCGAGGGTCTGGCTGTAGGCGCTGCCGACTGTGCCACTGGCGGCGGTGACGGGAGTGATGCTCATGGCTGGGCAAAACGGCGAGAGGGTGTAGCTGAGATTGCGGGTGCAGCCGTTCGCATCCGCAGCGGTAATCGTGAAGGTCCGGCTGCTGACGCTGAGGGGGGTGCCACTGAGGATGCCGGAGGTGCTGAGGGTGAGTCCAGTGGGCAGCGTACCGCTTGTGACGCTGTAACTATAGGGGCTGGTGCCGCCAGTGGCGGTAAAGGTCTGGCTGTAGGGGATGGCGACGGCGGGGGTAGGCAGGCTGGCGGGAGCTAACGTGATCGTGGGACAATTGATCGTGAGCAGATGGTCTTCTACCTCACCCATGCCTGCGGCACCGATGGGAGTTGGGTTTTGCACATTCGTGAACCGCACTCGCATGCCGCGCTGGCCTGGAATAGCGGCGGCGGGAACGGTGAAGTTGACGGCCTGGCCGACGCCGTTAGTGCCGTTGGCGACGCTGGTGTTCGTGGCGATCTGTTCGCCGACATCGGCAAAGGAGCCGTTGTTGTTGAAGTCGATCCAGGCGTTTAGGTATGCGGTTACACCACTGAGGTTGGTGGTGACGACGGTGGCGGATGAACCTGCACTGAGATTGTAACTGCCGGAGAGTGTGACGCCGTCTTCATCATCGCTTGCCGTGAGATCATCACCCGTGGCGGTGGCATTGCGTGTGGACACAAATTCAGTGTCGGCGAGTGAACCCATGCGCAGGTTTGAGCTGGCGATGCTGGAGGCATCGGCAGCGCCGCTCCAGTCACCGAAGTCGGTGGTCGGCACGGCGATGGTGGTGACGTGGTCTTCAACCTCACCCGTACCCACGGTACCATTGATGCCAGGTGTGCTAGTGCTGGTAAGGCGGAAGCGCAGGCTGACATTCGCACCCGTGACGGCGTTGGCGGGGACGGTGAAGTTCAGCGTGAGCGTGCCGTTCGTGGTGCCAGTGGCGACGTTGGTGTTGGTGGCGAGTTGTTCACCGGCATCGGCGACGCTGCCGTTGTTGTTGAAGTCGATCCACGCATTGAGGAAGGCCGCTACTCCGGTGGTGTTGGTCACGGTGGCGGTGATCGTGCCGGGGGCACCTGCGGTCAGCGTCGGGATGCTGATGCCGTCTTCGTCGTCGATGCCTGTGTTGTCATCACCGGAGGCGGTGGCATTGAGCGTGGGTGCAAATTCGGTGTCCACTAGCGCACCGAGCCGCAGTGTCGCATTGGCGGTGCTGCTGGCGCTGCCGAGCACGCTGCTGTCACCATAATCGAGCGGCGGATTAGCGATGCTCACGAGGTAGTCTTCGACTTCACCATTGCCGCTGACTCCGGTAGCTCCGGGTGTGGCGGTGGAGGTCAGGCGGAAGCGGGCACCGAGGTTCGTCACCGTCAGTGCAGTGACTGGGACGGTGGTGACGATGTTTTGCGTTGGTCGCGATCTGTTCACCAGCATCGGTGAGCACGCCGTTGTTGTTGAAGTCGATCCAGGCGTTGAGATTGACGGCGGCACCGCTGGTGTTGGTGACGAGCACGGGGATGGTCGCAGGTGCTCCGGCAGTCAGCGTTGGGAACGTGACGGCGTCTTCGTCATCACTGCCGGTGGTGTCATCACCCGTGGCCGTGGCATTGCGCGTGGAGAAGAACTCGGTGTCGGTGAGTACACCGAGTTTGATCGTGGCATTTCGCGTACTCGTGGCATCCGCAAAGCCCAGATGATCGCCGAAGTCGGTGCTCGGCACAGCGATGGAGATGACATAATCTTCCACCTCTCCGAGAGTGCCCATGACTCCCGTGGCAGCCGGTGAGGCGGTCGTGGTCAGACGGAAACGCACGCCTAGATTGACGCCAGTCAGGGCAGAGGCTGGCGCGGTGACGCTCGGGGTGATGGTGGTGTTGCTGCTGCCGTTCGTGACATTGACGTTGGTGATGATTTGTTCACCGAGATCGAGCACGTCGCCGTCATTATTAAAGTCGATCCAGGCGTTGAGGAAGGCTCCTGCGCCGGTCGTGTTGGTCACGACGACTGGAACAGTCAGCGTTTGCCCGGCGATGATCGTCGGCAGCGTGACACCGTCTTCGTCATCGCTGCCAGTGATGTCATCACCCGTGGCGGTGGAATTCGTGGTGCCAGCAAATTCAGCATCAATGAGCGCACCGAGTCGCAGTGTGGCATTCGCCGCATTGCTGGCGCTGCCAAAGCTGGTGAAGTCACCAAAGTCAGTCGTCGGATTGGCGATGCTGGCGATGTAATCTTCGACTTCACCATTGCCGCTGGCTCCGGTCGGGCCGGGGCTAGCAGTCGAGGTCAAACGCACACGCACTGGCAG
>JBEBGU010000400.1:0-4690 GCA_040081325.1 Prosthecobacter sp. | reverse complement strand
GGAGAAAAATATGATACACGAAACCATCTACAAGAAGCTGCTTCGCATCGTCCCAGAGCTGGCAGATCCAAAGTTTGAGGCCAAGAAACTCAAGTCGGAAGGGTTCATGGACCTCAACATCGACATCCTCTCTTGGGATGCGGCCAAAGACAAATGCCACATCGCCCTGAGCCACTACTACAAGCATGATTCGGGAGACATGATTCCCGACCCGGACATGGAAGTGGCTCTCTATCCCAGCCGCCAAATGGCCGAAGCGCTCTCATACCAGGACTGCTTTGGCTATCGCCAGGTCTATCCAGAGCCTGGAAAAATCAACCCACGAGCCAAGAAGGAACTCAACTCCTTCCTGAACCAGTGGCTTTCCAACATCATCGCTCAGGGGCACCGCTAAGGTGCCTCCGGGCCTTCCTCAACGCCTCCACACCAGGAGGCGTTATTCTTTTGATGTTGCAGCTACGCCTCTATGACTTGGGCAGCCACGGGCCGCCAGGCTGCCACTCTTGAGCAAAGACTTCGCCTCGGCTTGCTGCCAGGGCAGGGGGAACGATGAACGTTTCAACGAACTTGATGACCTCTTCGAGCATAGGAACCGGCTTAATGCGGACTGACTTTTTGCAGAAAGCCAGCCACAGCGCTTGGCGCTTCGCATCATTCCAAAACTCCTCTGTCATGCCCACCGGTGCAGCGATCGGCAATGGCGTATTCCGCCGCTTGAAAGTGGCTTGAATTGACTCGCTGATGCTCTGGCCGTCGAAGGCAAAGTTTCGCGCCAGGTGCCACAAGTCGAAGTAGTCCTTCATCCTTGTGTTCAGCAGCCCCAGGTTCACTGAGGCTTCAAACTTCTCCGAGATCGAGGTTTCCATCCGGTATGCCCGCACTTCCGGTGCCGGCATTCCAACCAGAGAGGGTATTTGCAGCATGACTGGCTCGACGGCAAAGCCGTCTCCAAAGCCCACGTCCACCTGGACGTTGAGCCGCGCTTTTCCCAGCAATCCCTGAAACGTCACCCGAACACCCACATACTCTTCTTCTGCGCGTATCGGCTCAGCCTCGATTGAAGCAGGATCAAACACAACACCATCGTCATCGACAGGCTCCACGCAGATTTCGGCAAACACTGCCTTCAATGCCTCCGGGGAGGAATCCCCAAAACCCAGCAGGTCCACGTCTTTGGTAACGCGGTGCGGGACGTGCTGCCAGGCAGTAAACAGCATGGCTCCTTTGAGAATGAATTGCGTCCGATATTTTGACGCCGCCAGACGAAACAACAGCCGCTCGATGGCATATCGCACGAGCAGCGAGTTGAAGTCTTGGCCCCTCTCAGTCATCACGTTGAGCAGCCGGTCGCGCACCGATGCTGCAACATTTTTGAGGGCGTTTTTATTCTTCATGTAACCAGCATATCAAAATAGGGCCGCATGATGTTCGTCATCCGGCACACTTTGGCAGCCTGCCACAGCTCTTCTGAACTTGCCTTCTTTTTTTGCCACGCATCGCGCAGGGCCTCAGCGGCCACCGCGATCCCGACCTTGTTTCGATACTTGAAACAGTCGGCCACCGTTTTGGCCGCACTGGTGATTTTCACCGTAACGCCGCCCATGATGTGTTCTTCAATGCCCTGAAAATAGCTCTCTCCAGATGCCCAGGTGATGTCGAGCTGAGGACTCGTGATCCGTGGCCGCTTCACTCCCTTGGGCAGGAGCACATAGATCACCTCGGGGTTTTCCGTTGTCAGATCGTGAAAGCGAAGGGCTGTCAGAAGGCACACCACGGCTTTTGGAGATCTTGCCGCCAGTTGAACCAGAGAATGGTTTTCAGTGATGTCAGCGCTTTGGGGCATGTAAAGCCCGCGCCCTGTTTTTCGCAGCGCTCCACCCTCTACAAGCTCTTTGAGCCGGTAGCGGGGAACTCCGACTGCTGCCAGATCCCGCGCACGAAAAACGCCCTGCTTGGCAAGGGAACGGATCTCTTTTGGCAGTTTAACAGTCATGGGTTGAGCATACCATATTACTGCACTTGATGTCAATGGGAGTAAAAACGTATAGAACAAGGCTTGGAGGGGAAGGTCTTCCCCTCGCTGCTACTGCGTGGGCAGCTACCCCTTCAAGCGGGGACACCCCGCAACGCCCCGAGAGCCTGCACCAGCCAGGCAACCTCTCGCCGACCGCCGCACAATCGCGACCACCGGCGACCGCCACTCTCCGAAAACGTGTCAGGCAGTCGTCAAAACGGCCCCACCGCTGGCCCTCAGCCGTCCTGGCGACCGCCTGAGCCTCTGGATGATGCTCCGCACCTCTGAGCTTGCCCCAAGGCGCTCCAACACTTCGCTCCCGCTGCGCTTCGACTCCGTTCATGGATCGCCCCAGGGCGGCACTCCCCAAACAATAGCTCTCTCAAAAGTCAGCCCAGAATCGGATCAGCTCCACCGCCTTCCCCCCGCCGTCCGCTTCTGAGCAGCCTTTCCAGTTCGATGAATGCGAGGCTCTACGACGCTTTGCTTTCTTCGCGCCCCTTGGGATCGCCTCACGCTTACGGCGACCGTCAAGGAGCTTTCGGGGCCTCCAAAGGCTGTCCCTAAAGGGCACCCTCCTTTGGACCCTCCCCGAACTCCTCCTCAAGCCCTGCGGGTTGACTGTCGCCTTCCAAGCTCCGGCTGGGGTGAGCCTGTAGTTAAGGGTTTCACAAGCGAAACCACTTTTTCACAGGAGGAAAAAATGAAGAAAGAGAAATTCAGTTTGGGGCAGGTAGTAGCCACCTCGAATGTTGTCAGCACTGTTTGTCTTGAAGACATTACAAACGCACTTGGCCGTCATGCTCGGGGAGACTGGACGGACTGGGGAGACTTGGAGCACGAGGAAACTCGCGAAGCCAACGAAATCGCTCTGGAACAGGGCTTGCGGCTGCTCTCGGTTTACTATGACCGCAAGGGCGTGAAGTTTTGGATTATCACCGAGGCAGACCGTTCAGCAACGACCGTGCTACTGCCCGAAGATTACTAGCGGGAAGGGGGCGCTGACCGCCCCCGATTTTGCCGCCGAGTTGACACGGCACGCACTGCATGAGCAAGAAAAAGCACTCACGCAGGAAGCAGACACAATTCAAAGCCACTCGACGGCCGCACTCCACCCCATCCACCTGGTGGAAGCGTGTCGCTGTTTTCGGAACTGCTGCAGGAGCTCTGGCAGCGCTCCTCGATGCCGTTGCCAAGATTCTCGAACTGTTGCTCTCAAATCGATGAACGGCAGGGCGTGTGATGAAGCCGATCTGAATTCCCCGTCGCTGAATTATTTGTATGAAATCGCTCCAATGTGGTAGTGAAGACTCATGTCAAAACTGGAAGATATTGCATACAAGCAGCCCGAAGAAAGCGATGTGGCAAAGGCCCAAATGAAAGAGGCCTACGATCTCTTTCGGAAGATGGCCTTCAATGAGGAATACGATTATCCAATCATGTGTGAGTTGCATGATGTTTTCTCCACCAGCACCGGACCTCGGTATGATGGGGTCGCCGCTGATCACAACTGTCTGGGATGCAATTTCGCTGACGCGATCAATCTGGTAGACAACTTTTTGTCCTCTCATTCGACACAGACCAGCATTCAGCATTCGCACACGACGACACTGATTTTATTCTACTTGCTCGTCGAACGAATGGACATGCTTTTGAACTTGATCAAACTCAACGACGACATTCGCAAAGAAGATTTCAAGATCCTCATGGAAGTGCGCAAATGGGCAAATTTCATCAAGCATCCCAAAGCCTTCATTTTAGCTCACCATCCCGTTTTCACCTTCGAGAATGCTGCCCAAAACCCAGCGCTCAAAAAAGAGGCTGTTGTCTGCGTGGATTTCACTTTCGTTCAGGCCTACTACTCAAATGACGAGAAGAACGACAAGCTCTTCAATGAGCTGACCAACAAAGATGAGGTTTTGGTGATTTATCCAGCTCTGCCGCGTGTCGCTCAACAGCTATGCGAAGCCATGCAAAACATTATCGGACTGCTTCGGGACAATGCCGTTTTCCGCCGCATTTTAGGCCAGAAATCCACGTTTACGGGCTACTGGATTCCTCTCAATGGTCAGAACTGCCCACAACCAGCGGCTCAGTAGTTCACCTTGAAGATCGGAAATCCGAGGGAACAATGGTTTCCGGACGGCTCAGGCCATAAAGAGAAAGCGGAAAGCAGGACTCGATTACGCATGCTCTTTTTCTGTGTCGATTGACGGCATCGCTAGCAGCGACTTCGCTTGAACAGCTTTTTCAAAGCCTCACTCTGAAAAGCAATTTTTGTGCAACATAACGTCCTTTATGTTGCATAAACACGGAAGGGCTGATATAATGAAAAAAACCCTTCAGGAGGACCACACATGACACCCGCCGCCAGATCTGACCTTGATGAACGCATCCTCGCTTGCACGCCAGGCTCATATCCGTGGGACCAGTGGCAGCGTGAAGCTCTTGAGTCCGGACTCAATCCGGACCTGGCCACCCTTGGCCGTGCAGTGATGCGCGAGGCCTACCAGCATGACTGGTGCGAAGGCCTCAAATACGAATGCGGCATCGACAACCCCGAGACGGCCGCAGGAATGATCGCGTGCGCCAAGGAACAGCCGTTTCTGGTCGAAACCCGCTGGCATTGGCTTCTGGCCACAGATGGGCTGCGCTTTGACCCGTGGGACCGCGAGG
>JBEBGU010001013.1:0-1184 GCA_040081325.1 Prosthecobacter sp. | reverse complement strand
GAGCTGCTCGTCCGTAGCATCACGACGACCGATCCGCAGATTCTCCCGCACCGTGCCATTAAACATGAAGCTCTCCTGCGTGACATAGCCGATCTGCTGGCGCAGGGAATTCTTGTTCAACTCATGCACGGGGATACCATCAATGGTGATCACGCCTTCGCTGTATTCATAGAAGCGGGTTAGCAAATTGATCAGTGTGGATTTGCCAGCACCCGTCGGCCCGACGAGCGCGATGGTCTGGCCTGGCAGAGCTTCGAGATTGATCTGCTCAACCGTCGGGATGCTGCCGTAGCTGAAGCTGACTTTTTCAAAGCGCACATGACCGAGCACCGCTGGCAAATCACGACCGCTGGAGGTGTCGGCTTCGGGTTCAGCATCGAGAATATTAAAGACACGCTCACCAGCAGCACGGCCTGTTTGCAGAATCTGATTGAGCTGGTGCAGGCTTTCGATGGGATCGTAAAAAAACTTCAGCAGCAGTAGAAACGCAGCGAGATCACCTGCCGAGATGCGCCCAGCTTTCAGCGCATAGGCCCCGATCCAGAGCACGAGCACCATGCCCACACTGCTGAGGAAATGCATGCTCGGACGGTAGATCGCCCAGATGCGCATGACATGCAGCGTGGCTTGTTTCAAAGCATGGCTGGCCAGGTTGAAGCGCGCATGCTCCTCCGTCTCGATAGCATAGGCTTTGATCTGGCGCATGCCCGCCACGTTATCGTGGAGCAGGCTGTTCATGGCACTGCTGGCCTTGCGTACCGCCCGGTGACGGTCCTTTGAAGTGGCCGTGTAACTCGCCGCGCCTAACGCCAGAAAGGGAATCGGAATGAGCGCATAAAGAGCCAACTCCACATCTGCTCGGAACATGAAAACACCGACCACGATGATTTGAAGTGCCGCCACGAGTCCCTGCTCGATGCCATCAATCAGCACACGCTCCACCGATGGAATGTCCTCACTCACCGTCGTCATGATGTCGCCCGTGGGTCGATTATCAAACCACCGCAGAGGCAGCGTTTGCAGACGCTGGTAGATGTCACTGCGCAGATCATAGATCACCTTTTGCTCAAAGGTGTTATTGAGCTGGATGCGCATGGAATTAAAAAAGTGCTGCGCGAAATAAGCGGCAAGTGCCATCAGCGCCAGAGGCGTGAGTCGATCCCACTGCGCCTTTGGCACCACCA
>JBEBGU010000399.1:0-4711 GCA_040081325.1 Prosthecobacter sp. | reverse complement strand
GACTGCAGGTTCATCTAGCATCGTGGGTTGGTATTCCGTGACTGTGCCGCAGGGGAATTCAAGTTGGACCTGCGGGCTGGTGTGTGCGGACCTTTACCAAGCTGCGTCTGTTACCGTGACGGCTGATGTTGATGGCAAGGCTCTGGTGAGCTTTGACGCTCCAGGCTGGACCGGCGGTGAGTTCACACGGCACCACGCCGAGCCTTTGACAGGAGTCAGCGCTGGGCTGGCCATCGACGTGCTTTCCAATACCACAGACACGCTGAAGCTCGATACCACACCAGCGGCCTCAGGTCTGACCAGCGGCATGGTCTTCATCCTGCGGAAGCACGCCACACTCGGCGGACTCATGCCAGATGGCGGTGGTTTTCTAGCATTCAATGACAGCATCGGTCTCTTTGAACCCAATGGCGCGCAGAAGCTCTACTATTGGAATGGCAGTCATTGGTATGCCAGCAACGGCAGCAATGCCAACGACGTGGTGATCCGCCCAGCACAGGGATTCATCATCCAGTTAAACAGCGCGCTCACGCTCACTTTGGGCAAAGGCGACGTGGCTTATGTGAAGAGCACGCCCACAAAAATCAGGGTCAGCAGTGGCGTGCCGAATCTCGTGGGTGCGCTTAATCCCCTGGGCACCACCACCACACTCGGAGCACTCGGTATCACCAGCAGTATGCAGGCTTTCAATGATTCTGTAGTCACCCTGAATCCCGGCACGCTTGCCCAGACGGCCACCTATTTGAGCAATGGTAGCAATCTCTTCAATGGCAGCGGCGATGCGACCAACACCGCACTCCCCGCAGGCACCAGCATCGTGATCAATGTGGATGCCAGTAAAGCTATCAACCTTTCACCCGTGACCGTGGCACCATGAAGTTCACCTTTCTTTGCCTCCTCTCCCTATTCGCTCTGGGCTTTAATCTAGCGCAAGCAGGCGGGGTCACTATCACAAGTTCAGGTGGCAGCCAGCTCAAGCTGAAAGACGGTGCCGCACTGCCTCAGGGCTGTGCGATTCGCATCGGCAGCTTTAATCTCCCCGATGCCACGCGGGACACGACACTCGCCGCCGCTCGTGATTACGCCGCGCTGAAAAATTGGTTCAAGCCGCTAGCTGAAGGCGTGACTAATGCAGGCACCGCAGAGCAGCCCAATGGCACAGGCCTTTGCCTGTGCGTGAATGGCTTTCCGGCAGCGGGGAACATCTTTGGTACCATCAGTGACATCAGCACTGGCTACATGCCCACAGGTACGCGGCTTTACCTTTGGGTATTCAATCATGCCAATCCTGCGCGGGCTACCCAGTGGGGTATCTTCACCGCCACCGCTTGGCTAGCTCCGCAGGCTCTCGGTAGTCAGGCGATCTCCACCGCTGCGAGCGTACAGGTCGTTCAGGGTAGCACTGGAACTCAGCAACTCCGCCTGCGCGACATCCCTGCAAGCTACGGCAACTGGACTTGGCAAAGCTATCCCGCCAACGCCACCGCACCCACACTCGATGCGAGTGCCGATCCTGATGGTGATGGCCTAGCCAACATTGCTGAATATGCCTGGAAGCTGAATCCCAACGCCTCTGACCAGACGCGCACCACGCTCACCACAGGCACTGACAGCGCGGTCGTCTTTAGCTTTAAAAGCCCACGCAACAGCCCTGACATCACGGTCAGTGTCGAGTGTTCACCTGATCTGAAAACATGGTCCCCAGCCACCTCCGTCATCGTCTCAAGCGATGCTGATTTCGACACTCGTGAATGTGCTGCCACGTCCGGCGCACGCTGCTTCTGGCGTGTTCGGTTCGCCGCTGCGCCCTGACCTTCCGCACGTCTCACCCAGTCATGAAAAACGTCCTCTCGTCCACCCTCTTGATGCTGCTACTCATCGGCGCAGTTCCTTCACAGGCCTCGGTGACGATCACGGTAAACAGCAACGGCGGTTCGCCCTATGCTGATAGCAGTGGCAGTGCTCTCAGCACGACCAGCGTCGTCCGTGTCGGTTACTTTGATGTCTCCGCACCAGGCAGCCTGCTCACACTGCAAACCAGCAATGACTTCAACGCAGTGAACGCTCTTTTCCGCCCGCTGGGTGAGGGATTGGTCGGCGGCGGCAGCATAGATCAAGTGGGGTCACTCACTAACTATCTTGTCGTTAACGGTCAGTTCTCTCCGGGAGCACTCTTTGGTCAAATCACAGGTATCGACGCCTCATACATCACCCCAGGCAGTGATCTCTCCCTCTGGGTCTTCAACAGCTCCGTCCCCTCTTCCGCCTCCGAGTGGGGGATTTTTTCTGCCACGACACGACCTTTGGCTAACTGGGATTTCCCCAATGATCTCGGCTCCAGCACACTTTCCACATCTGAAATTGATAACGTCATCCGAGGGCTCGATTCCGGCACTCAGTTCCAGCTCAGCTCCGTCATCGCAGTGCCAGAACCCAGTGGGCTGCTGCTGCTTCTGATCACGGGCGGCTATCTCATCCGTCGTCGTCGTCACTGAGTTTCACCTCTTATGGCATTGTTTCTTCGCTCACGTTTTGTGCTCATGCTCGCCGTTATCGGCGCAGGCATTTCGTCAGCCCATGCTCAGCAGTCAGCTGCGCGTATTTGGAATGAGCAACTGCTCTCTGCCATCCGGCTCAATGTGCCAAACCCACCCGCTCATGCGCGCAATCTACATCACGTCGCCGTCGCCATGTATGATGCCTGGGCCGCGTATGATTCCACCGCTGTTGGTTATCTCTACAACGAAAAAGTCGCACCACTGCCACCCGACATCGAAGCAGCTCGGCATGAGGCCGTCAGCTACGCCGCGTATCGAGTTCTCAGGGCGCGCTTTGCCTCTCCGGCCACCGGCTTTGCGACTTCGCTTGCTAGCTTTGATGCCAAGCTTCAGGTGCTCGGCTACTCCGTCTCCACCGGACAAGCCTTGATCACTAACGGCACCAGTCCTGCAGAAGTCGGCAAGCGCATCGGTCAAATGGTGCTCGCATGGGGTGGTGTGGATGGTTTCTCCAAAACCACTTTTCCGCAGGCTTATGACGTGGCGGTAAATCCCAACATGACAACCGAGAGAAGCCTCAGCGTTCTCGGTAACAATGGCGAGTTTCCCAGCCGAGCCAACATGCCCCTCGGCGTCGGCGTCCCAGTAGGCACCGACCCCAATTTCTGGCAGCCTCTAGCCCTTTCCACCAGCGTCACTCAGAACGGGGTCCCCACACCTGGCGGCATCCAGAGTTTTGTCGGCGTACAGTCTCTTGCCACAGTGCCATTCAGCCTTACTCGCAGCGACCCGACCAAACCTTGGATCGACCCAGGCCCGCCATCCCGGCTCAGCCGTCCAGGCCAGTTCAGCGCCACTGACGCCGACTACAAGAGCACCTTCATGGATGTCGTCCGCAAGACCGCTCACCTCAACGACATCAACAGCGTTAACATCTCCCCTAGAGCCATCGGCAATAACCCACTGGGGCAAGATTCAGGCACAGGGCACCCCATCAACCCGAGCACAGGGCTGCCGTACGCGGACAACATCGTCAGCCATGGTGATTTTGCCCGCGTCCTCGCCGAATTCTGGGCAGACGGTCCCAATTCTGAAACCCCACCCGGCCATTGGCACGTCCTCGCCAACGAGGTCGCCGACGAACTCCCGCAGAAGCGGATCAAGGGAACCGGAGCGATCGTTAACAATCTCGAATGGGACATCAAAACCTACCTCGCTCTCTCGGGTGCCGTTCATGACGCTGCCTGTGCTGCCTGGAGCCTGAAACGCTACTACTCCGGCACACGTCCCATCACAGCCATTCGTTACATGGCTAGCCAAGGCCAGTCCAGCAATCCAAGTGACATCGACACTTATGATCCAGAGGGCATCCCACTCGAAGCTGATCTCGTCGAAGTCATCACAAACCAGTCAGCGAGTCCTGGAGGAAATCACGAACTCATCTGGAACGTCTATACCAACAGCTTTGAATCAGGCTTCCTCCACACGGGGGAAATCGCCATCAAAGGCTGGCCGGGTGAGCATGTGGAAAACCTGCCCGCGCCATCCATCGCCACGCACCAGAGTCACGTCTGCTGGATGCTCGGCAAGGACTGGCTCCCTGTTCAGCGCAAGACTTTCAATACACCCGCTTTTCCCGGCTACGTTTCAGGCCACTCCACCTTCTCACGTTCTGCTGCTGAGGTGCTCGTAAGTATGACGGGCAGTACATACTTCCCCGGTGGATTTCATCATCAAACCATCGCCGCCAACTCGATGCAGATCGACCTCGGCCCCAGCGCTGCCGTCGATCTCCAGTGGGCCACTTATTACGATGCCGCAGATCAGGCCGGACAGTCGCGCCGCTACGGCGGCATCCACCCACCAGAAGACGACTTCCCGGCACGCACCATTGGTTCTCAGGTCGGCATTTCCGCTTTCACTAAGGCTGAAAAACTCTGGACTGGCATCATTCAGAGCGAATCCATCACGCTCAGCATCACCTACCAGAGCGATGGCAGCACCGTCATCGCATGGCCGAGCACTCCAGGCCGTTTCTACAAGGTCCAAAAATCCACCAACTTTGTCACTTGGAGCGATCTCGCAGCGCCCACCTTTGCGACCACTGGCAGCACTAGCCAAACGGACACAGCTCCGACACTCGGCATCACGTATCGCATCATCGAGACCATCCCCACGATTGCACGCGCCTGGAATGAGCAGATCCTCGCTGC
>JBEBGU010000398.1:0-4713 GCA_040081325.1 Prosthecobacter sp. | reverse complement strand
GCTTCGCCTCCAGCACCTCGCCTTTTTCAAAGACCTTCCCGCGACTGCCAGAGCGAGATTGGAAAGCCGTGGGCGCGGTGATTTCGCCTTTGCTGACCTTCTCCAGCACCTCCAGCGCCGTCGCGCCCTCCACCGGAGGCCGCAGCGTGAGGATGGCGTAAAGGATGCCGCCCAGCGCATAGATGTCCGAAAGCTCATCCACGTCTGTCATGTCGCCACGTGCTTGCTCGGGAGACATGTATTGCGGGGTGCCGAGCACTGACCCTTGCAGGGTCATTGAAGACGATGAGACAAGGAGAGGGGGAGACTTGGAGATGGTTGAGTCAGACGTCTCCTCTTCTCCTTGTCTCCCTGTCTCCCTGTCTTTCAGTCGAGCCAGTCCCCAATCCATCACGAGCACCTCACCGAACTCGCCGACCATGATGTTCTCCGGCTTGAGATCGCGATGCAGCACGCCCTGGCTGTGGGCGAAGGCGATGGCGTCGCAGACTTTGCGGAAGATGGTCAGCAGGCGGTCGAGCGAGTAGTCTAGGAGCGTTTCGGGCACCTGTTTGCGCAGATCGGAGAGGATGGCGTGGAGCGTGCGGCCTTTGATCCGCTTCATCGAGTAGAAGAGCGGCACCCCGTCCTCCCACACGATGTCGTAGATGGGCACGATGTTCGGATGCGCCAGCTTCGCGAGCACCTGGGCCTCGCGCAGAAAGCGCTGTCTCATGCGGGCGTCCGCGTTCGCCTCCAGCAGCATGACCTTGATGGCCACGGTGCGGTCGAGCTTGGCATCATGCGCCTCTAACACACTGCCCATGCCACCGGTGGAGATTTCCACGCCGAGCTGGTAGTTCTCCACGCCGAGAGACGGTGAAGTTGGTTCGTCGTCGGGCATCATCGGCTCCCCTTTGTGTTCAGAGATTTCGGTGCCCAGATGCGCGATTCGCCATTCGGGACGGCGCAGGCGAGCAATTTGCCGCTGGGGCTGAAAATGAGCTGGCTCGGTGGGGTGATCGGGCCGCGCAGTTCTTCGAGAAGCTCACCGGTGTCGAGATCCCACAGGCGCACGGTCAAATCGAATGAACCGGTGGCGAGGATGCGGCGTGTCGGATGACAGGCCATGGCGGTGATCTGGCTGTCATGGGCGCGAAACTCCCTCGTCACTGCCAGCGTCTCCGCATCACGCAGCCGCACCATGGTATCAAATCCCGCCTCGGCGAAATCGTGACCGTCTGGCGTGACCGCCAGAAAGTTCATCAGGGTCGGGTGCCTGACATGGCGGAGCATTTTGCCGCTCGTGGCATCCCACAGGCTAATGTGTTCCTCGGCGGTCTTTGTGAGTCGAGATCCATTCAGCGTGACGAGTCCCAGCATCCGCCCGGCGTCGGGCAACCAGGCGATGTCATTGAATTGGGTGCCCTTGTTGTAATCCAGAGGCGCGAGCGGATCTCCAGCGAGGGTGAGCCGTTCCAGTTGGTCCCTGAAAAGCGCGATCTCGGTGCCTGCCGGATTCAGTGCGATGCGGAAATCGACGAGACGGGTGTTGAGGGTGTGGGTCTGGCGCACTTGGTCGCCATCGCGTTCGAGGATCGGGATGTGCGAGCCAGAGAGGTTGGGGGTGAGTGCAAGGATAGTGCCACTGCGGTTCGCGGAGAGGCGGTGGTAGCCGTATTTATTGTCGGACCACAGCGTCTCTGATCCACGTTTGACGGTCGATAATTGCAGGGGATTCGGATAGGCCGCGATGACGTCGTCCGAACCCAGGAAGCCCACAAACGGCGAAGGATGCGGCGGGCACTTCATGAGCGATGGCGTGTCGAGAACGTCCCAGACGCGCAGACGATCCAGGCCTGTCACTAGCTCACCCGAGAGGGGATGGATGGCAGCGCAGGAGATGCCTTGCCTGCCACCGAGCAATGATCTCAGCACCGCTCCATTGCGAGGATGGTGCAGTTGGATGACCTGGCGGCCATTCACGGTTTGCCAGGCCGTGAGAAGCGTGGCGCGGTCAGGCGTCCAGGCGATAAAAAAATCTCGTGAACGCGGCGCGGCGAAGGGAAACCGGGTGACGATGGTGTCATCCTGAAGATTCATGATCAACACCTCAAATCGGGAACTCAAAGCAGCCAGCAAACCGTCGCGATTGACCGCAAGATCAATGATGTTGTGAAACTCCCCCGGCAGGCGGCGGACGTTCTTCCCGTCACGCGCATTGGCGATTCGCAAGCCGCTGGCGGTGCTGCTCACGATGATCTGCTGCCCGTCTGGAGAGAAGGAGGCGACGGTGGCTCCAGGACGATCCTCCTGCCATAGCAGCGATCCCGTGGTGCTGTCCCAGACGCGAATGAACTGCGACGTGGTCATGGGCCTGCAACGTTGCAGCAGCAGGCTGCCATCGGCATTGAACTCCAGGCTCTTCGTCTCTGGAGCATCCCAATGCAGCAGTTCCTGACCATCGCGCAGGCGGCGGATGCTGATGCCGTCTTTGCCGTCCCACTGCCCGATGGCGATGCGCTCACTGTCCGGGGAAATCGCGATCCGCTGGGAAGCCTTCACTTGGGGAGGGATCTGAAATTCCTGCAACCGAGTCCCCGTGCGCACATTCACGAACGCGATGCGACCGGTGGACTGTGCCAACGCGAAACCACCCGGCGTGCTGGGGAGTGGCGCGATGCTGCTGGCACCGGTTTGATTGATCTGAAAGCTCGCGATGGAGGTGTCCGACTGCTGCAAAAGGTAGTGCCAGGTGCTGTCTCGCAAATCCTCAGGCACAGCATCGAGCAAGTCCTGCATACGCTGACTGTTGCCCTCGCGCAGGGCCGCATCGGCTAGGCCGAGAGTCGCCACGGCTTCCGAGCGGCGTGCGGCTTCTTTTTGCTCGATGGCAGCCGCTTCGCCTGCCAGCGCGCGTTGTTCCTTCACCCGCAAATTGATGATGAATGCCACCCCTAGCACGGTGATGAGCAGCAAGGCAGCAGCGGCGATGGAAAATGCATGGCGATGACGCCGGATCAGCAACGCGAGCTGTTTCACCAAACCCGCCGCCTCTGCCTGGGTGGCGAACCCGTTTTGATACGCCTCGATGTCAGCGCTCAAACCGGTGACATCGGGATAGCGGCGAGCTTTCTCCAACTGCAAGGCCTTCATCGCCACCGACGACAAAGCGGAAGGCACCTGACCACCTCGGATGTGCGGCAGTGGCTTGATCAGCTTTGCCTCCAACACCGCGCCTTTGTCGAAGGCCTTGCCCCGGCTTCCAGAACTCGCCGCCAAAGCCGTGGGCGCGGTGATTTCGCCTTTGCTGACCTTCTCCAGCACCTCCAGCGCCGTCGCACCCTCCACCGGCGGTCTCAGCGTGAGAATGGCGTAAAGAATGCCGCCCAGCGCATAGATGTCCGAAAGCTCATCCACGTCTGTCATGTCGCCACGGGCTTGTTCGGGAGACATGTATTGAGGGGTGCCGAGGACGGAACCGTGGAGGGTTTGTGATCCTGTTCTCAGTTCGCTGTTCTCGGTTCCCTGTTCCTCTGGCGTTCCCGTTTCATCACAACTGAGAACCGCGAACTGAGAACCGCGAACCACTTTCGCCAATCCCCAATCCATCACGAGCACCTCGCCGAACTCGCCGACCATGATGTTTTCGGGTTTTAGATCGCGGTGGAGCACGCCCTGGCTGTGGGCGAAGGCGATGGCGTCGCAGACTTTGCGGAAAATCGTCAGCAGGCGGTCGAGCGAGTAGTCGCGGAGCGTTTCGGGCACCTGTTTACGCAGGTCGGTGAGGATGGCTTGGAGCGTGCGGCCTTTGACCAGCTTCATCGAGTAGAAGAGCGGCATGCCGTCCTCCCACACGATGTCATAGATGGGCACGATGTTCGGATGGGCCAACTTGGCGAGCACCTGGGCCTCGCGCAGGAAGCGCTGCCTCATGCGTGCATCCGCGTTCGCCTCCAGCAGCATGACCTTGATGGCCACGGTGCGGTCGAGCTTGGCATCATGCGCCTCTAACACACTGCCCATGCCGCCGGTGGAGATCTCCGCGCCGAGTTGGTAGTTCTCCACGCCGAGTGGCGGTGGGGATGGGTTTGGGGAGTCGGCGGGCATAATCAAAACGGGACAGGGAGGATGATGCACACTACAGGCCACAAATGGGAAGCGATGTTACACACAAATCATGGCTTCCTGCATTTCGATGCATCGGATCGGGTTGGATTCTCCTCCTGCTCCCAGGGGGGATTCTGCCGGAGCACCTTTTTTCAGAAAAGTTCATCGGGCAGTGAAACACCGTCCCAGAAACCGGGCCTGGAAGTGTGGCGGAGGCAATTCTGCTGCCCGGTCGTGAGAATTCCAGCAATCCCCTAACCTCTGTCACCATTCTTTTATGAAAACACACCATCTGTCCTGGGCGCTAGCCCTCATGCTGCTCGCCAGCTCAGCCTCGGCGACCACCTTCACCGTCACCACTACGGCGGATGAATTCGACACGCCATCGGGCGCCGATGTTTCCTTGCGCGAAGCCATCCGCGACGCGGGGAACGCGGCGGGGGCGGACACCATCGTCTTCAATGGCGCGCTCTCAGGGCAGACCATCACGCTGGGCGGGACGGAGTTGCTCGTGAATCACAGCCTCAGCATCGACGCCTCGTCCCTGACCACCGGCATCACCATCAGCGGCAACAACATCAGCCGGGGGTTTCGCGTCAACTCTCCCGGCGTTCTGTCGCTGGA
>JBEBGU010000397.1:0-4724 GCA_040081325.1 Prosthecobacter sp. | reverse complement strand
CTCAACTGCCGAAGCAAAATGTCGGCTCACTCGACTGGACAGATGTCACCGAACTATCCGATGCTCGCACGCTGATGGCTCAAGGCAAGAGTGAGGAGGCACTGGCGATGCTGGCACAAGCGAAAGATTTTTTCGGCACTTTTGAAGACCTGCCAGGAACACCTTATGTCGAAGTATTCTTCACTTACGTGGAGACTCTGAGCCAAGCGGGTAAATTCGAAGACACGATCAAGCTCATCCCTCAACTCAAGGCTTTAAAGTTGTCTGATGGCCAGAAGATGAAGCTGCGCATCATTCAGCTCGACATCGACCGCCAGACCTCTTCGGAATACACAAGTATCCTCGCGGAGGCTGAGAGCATCCTCTCTGAAACCGATGACTCAGCCGTGGGTGCTGCCCTCTGGGCCATCATCGCCGACATCCACGGCCGTAAGAAGGAATGGGAAAAGGCGCTCATGGCTTACCTTCGTATTCCGGTTTTTTACGGCACCCAGATGCAGCGCGTCCCAGATGCTGAATTGAAAGCAGGGCAAATGCTCGCCAAAATGAAACGTTTTGAAGATGCCCAAGCCGCCTTTAAACGTTTAGTCGATACCTATCCAGGTTCTGTCGTGGCTGATTCGGCAGCCAAGGAACTGGCCGCCATCAACGGCATGAAAAACGAGCCTGAAGAAGAACCTGCTGAGAAAAAAGAAGAAGCTAAAGCTGCTGAAGCGGCACCCGTTCCTGCCAAATAACACCTTTCCCAAACCTCCAAGCCAACTAGTCCCATGCAAAACCGTACATCCTCCACACTCATCCAGACTGTCGTCCGCGCCTCCGCTTGCGCCATGATGCTGTATGGAAACTTCGCCATTTTCGCTCCTATTCATGCCCAGGAAGCTGCTGCACCCACTGCTGCAGGTGAAGCCGCTGCCCCGACCAAGGTCGAGCATACCCTCATGGACCGCATCCATGAAGGCGGCTGGGTGATGTATCCGATTGGTGTCTGCTCTGTGGCTTTGATCTGGCTCGTCGTCGATCTATGGATGCGCACCAGCATCAAGAAGATGGCTCCGGTCGGCCAAGTGAGCCAAGTGCAGGATCTTTTCCGTGCAGGCGACTACGTCGGTGCCTACCAGTTCTGTAAAAATAACAACGCTCCTTTTTGTGATGTGTCCCGAGTCGCACTTAGCTTTGTCGGTGATGGTGAGGCAGCCGTGGAAACCGCGCTTTTTACTGAACTAAACAAGGTCAACTCCACGATCACCACCCGCATCAATTACCTTTCCGTGATCGGGGTTTGCACGCCAATGATCGGTCTGACTGGCACTGTGACAGGGATGATGAGCGCCTTCGCCACCCTTGGCTCAAGCGGCGTGGGTGATCCTTCCAAGCTTTCGGGTGCTATCGGTGAAGTGCTCATCGCCACGGCTTCCGGTCTCTTCATTGCCGTGCCTGCCTTCATGTTCTTCTACTTCCTGCGTAATCGCCTTCAGTCGGCCATCAGCGGCCTACAGGAAGTGGTGGGAGCCTTGTTCCGCAAGATGCCTTATTCACACCTTAAAGACGCCCACGTCGGTGAAGAAGAGTTCTACGCGGCCATTCCAAACTGGGTTGCTGGCGGCGACCATGCTGCACCTACAGCAGCTTGAGTTCAAAACGGAGTCAAATTTACGGATTTTAAACTTTAAACTAACACCACTATGGGCGGAGGAGGAGGCGGTGAAGGCGAACCGGAGTTTCAAATTGCTCCAATGATTGATGTGTTGCTCGTGCTGCTCATTTTCTTTATGAGCATCACCTCAGCACAGGTGTTGAGAATTGATAAGGACATCAAGCTGCCTGTAGCGGCGGACGCAAAAAAGAAGGAGGGTAAGAACGCCATGTTCGAAGCCGCCATCAACGTCCGTTGGCTCTCGGGCCAGCAGAAATCCAAGATCAAACTCGATGATCGGGAACTGCCCAACGAGGAAATCGTTGAGGCACTCACTCAGCGGAAAAACAGCAACCCCACCTATCGGGTCATCATACGCGGCGACCGCGATGTGCCCGCAGTGGAGATCCAGAAGGTCATGGCGCTGATCGCCCAGTCGGGCATCGATGACATCTCATTCTCTGCACTCAACAAGGACTAAATCACATGTCTCACGGCAAGAAAAAGCACCACAGCATCGACGAAGACAATGTCGTCATGGGTTTCCAGATCGCACCCATGATCGACGTCGTCTTCGTTATCATGCTCTTCTTCATGGTCATGGCAGGAGCCGTGAAGGTCGAGCGTGAACTCAAGACGCAGCTCCCAGGTATCGGAACCCCCGCACTCAGTGACGAACAAACTCCACCCGATGAGATCATCGTCACCATTGAAGAAGCTGGCGTCGTCACATTAAACGAAGAGGAATTCGACACCCCAGACAACAAAACGCTCCCCAACTTCACCTCCACTCTCATGAGGCTGAAGCAGGAGGCCGACAGCCGTAACGCCAAAGTCATGGTCACCATCCAGGCCGAGGAGCAAGCCCGCTACGAGCGCGTCATCGATGTGCTCAACTCAATGTCCAAAGCTCGTATCACCAATGTGACCTTCACAGTCGGCAGCGAAGAGTTCTGATCAAACCTACAAACCCATCAACAAAAAGCCCCAAGCATTCGCTTGGGGCTTTTTGTTTTGAGGCTTCTGTACCGTTTTACTTCGGTTGATGCATGGCGATGCAGTGGAGTCCGCCGCCTTCCATGACGAGGTCTTTGCAGGTGACCGAGATGATCTCACGGCCTGGGAAGCATTCGGCGATTTTGTCTTCGGCAATCTGGTCCTTTTTCTTCTGACCGAAGATGGGGACCATGATGCAGTTGTTCAGCATCATGAAATTTGCGTAGCTGGCGGGGAGACGGCTGAGGCGCCAGTCTTTGACCTCGATAGCCGTGGGCATTTCGATCTCGATGATCTCTAGCTTGCTGCCGTCGGCCGTGCGGACGTCATCAAGCTGTTCGCGGATCTGTTTCAAGACTTTGAAGTTGGGGTCAGACTCCTTGGACTCGACCATGCAAATAACGGCGTCTTCACGGATGAAGCGCACGATATCATCGACGTGACCGTCTGTGTCATCTCCTTCGATGCCTGCTTTGAACCAGACGATGTCGGTGACGCCGAGCATGGCTTTGAGTTCCTTTTCAACTTCGTCTTTTTTACGAGCCTTGCCGCCGTTGCGGTTCGGATTGAGCAAGACGGCTTCGGTGGTGAAGAGCAGGCCTTTGCCATTGGTTTCGATCGCGCCGCCTTCAAGAACCATGTCGGAAGTGAAGCGCTCCATCTTCAGTGAAGCTGCTGCCTTTTCAGGTATCAGATCGTCGAGTTCATAGGGGAACTTACCGCCCCAAGCATTGAACTTCCAGTCGGTGATCGCGACCTGACCGGTTTCATTATGCTTGATGAAAATCGGACCGTGGTCCCGGCACCAGACGTCGTTGGTGTTGTTCTCATAAATGTCTACCTGACTGAGATCGCCTTCATTATCGGCGATGCTGAGGCGGATGTTCATGTGGCTGAGCATCGGTGCATTGATCCGCACGCGCTCGTAGCGGGAGATGGTGCTGGCGATCTCTCCAAACTTGTCTTGCAACTTGTGGAAGGTCTTGGGGCAGCTCTCCTTATTTGATGGCCAGGATAACCAAATGGCTTCCTGGGGTTCAAATTCGGCGGGGAGGTGGTAGTTCTTGGGGTATCCTTTACTCATCCAGGTAGCGTTTGGTCAGGGGTGCGTATGTGTCAATGCGTCGATCACGAAAAAATGGCCAAATGCGACGAAAATCTTCCACTGCTTGCAGATCGCAGGCCATAATCACGATCTCTTCGTCAGACACACTGCCCTTGGCGACGATTTCACCATAGGGATTTGCGATAAAAGACTGGCCCCAGAATTCTGTGTCATCCTGGAAACCCGTGCGATTGATGGCGGCAACAAAGCAGCCGTTCGCCACCGCATGACCGCGCTGCACGGTCTCCCAGGCGCAGTGCTGTGCTTTTCCAAGCTCGGCCTTTTCAGAGGCCAGCCAGCCGATAGCTGTCGGGTAAATCAGGATCTGCGCGCCAGCGAGTGCGGTCAGTCGAGCGGCTTCGGGGTACCACTGATCCCAGCAGATGAGCACGCCGATCTTGCCAAATTTAGTATCCCAGACGCGATAGCCCAGATCGCCTGGTGTGAAGTAAAACTTCTCTTCAAAACCAGGATCTTGGGGGATGTGCATCTTCCGGTACTTGCCGAGGTAGGTGCCATCCGCGTCGATGATCGCTGCCGTGTTGTGGTAGAGACCTGGACCACGCTTTTCAAAAAGGGAGGCGACGATGACGACGCCCAGCTCCTTTGCCAAGGCAGCCATGTGATCCGTAGTCGGCCCAGGAACAGACTCAGCCAAATCAAACAGCGCCGTGTCCTGCCGGGTGCAAAAGTAAGGGATATTGAACAACTCCTGCAGGCAGATAACCTGCGCCCCCCGACCTGCGGCTTCACGGATCAGCACGTCATGCCTAGCCAGGCTTTCAGCCTTGCTGGCAAACGTGGAGCCTTGAATCAGGCCAAGTGTGACGACGGACATGGGCGCGGATCATTGAGAGAGGAGTTCTCTACGCAAGTGAAGATGTGTATCCAAGTATGCCGCCTAGACACAGAGGCGAGTTGAGATTCTGAGAAGAAATGTTGAGAACTCTTTGATTATTACCTAATTCTTGATAATTTTACATATAT
>JBEBGU010000396.1:0-4727 GCA_040081325.1 Prosthecobacter sp. | reverse complement strand
TGCTGGCAGTGGCCAAACCATACTCGCAGGGCCAGTTCAACAACGTCATGAAGGAGGCCACCGACATCCTGCCGGACGGCTTCCCGCCGGAGATCGAGCCGCAGTTTGCGCTGAAGAACTCTGGCATGAGAGCGCTCAGCTCCACTCTCAGCGGCCTGGAGGCGCTGCATGGGGACCGGCCTCTGAACATCGCCATGCAAAAGGACTGCTATTACGAGTCCGGCTTTGCCGTCGGTGAGGCGCAGAACCACAATCATCTCACGCTCGATGGTGATGATCTCGCAGCTTCAGCGGGCGAAGCCTCCAAGCAGTTGGGCGGGCAAAAGATCGACATGTATGTGGCGGAGTTTCATCACAACATCTCCATCTCACGCGAGGATTACCATGCCGAGGATGTCACGGCCCAGGTGGATAAACTGTTTGAGCAGGGCATGGTTTCCGACCGCTTCACCGTCGCGCTGGACACCACCATCGCAGCGACCAATGCCAAGGAGATCAAGAACTTCCTCGATCACAACGCTGAGCGCATCGCCAACGGGCAGTTGAATGTGGTGATGTACCGCAGCGGGCAGAAGTTCGACATGATGGGCATGGACAACTACAACGGCGGCGTGATGGCCATGGTGAACAACGGCAAGGACTTTACCGACTTCAATCAGGCCGTGGAAAAGGGCCGTGGGGTGGACAATCTGGGCAGCCAGAGCGTGCAGGGCCTGACCATGATGCAGAAGCATGCCCAGGAGCACCTCAATGACTACCGTGGTGCGGTCATGCAGGCCACGGCGAAGCTCGGCAGCGCCAGGAGTGCGGCGAATCCGGCGGGCCTGCCTGAACACATGATTCTGACACCGGAGAATCGCGGAGATGCCATGATCCAGATCGCCAGCAATCAGGATGATCAGGCGGTCTTCCTCGATCTCCGTAATCCATGGCTGGATGCTGAGTCCCCTGAAGCGACCAATTTCAACAACGGCATGGCCAACCTGCTGACCAAGATGTCAGCTGAGAGCCCTGGGGAATTCCAGATCGAAGGTCGTGCCAGCTTCGGTTTCATGCACTCCAACGTGTCCGTGATCGGCGGTGACAAGTTCCGCTTCAATCCAGGACTGGAGGACGCCGACACGCTCGAACGCTACAGCAAGCTGCTGGAAGCCACGAATGATGTGCTCATGCAAAGCCGGGTGGACTATCCTGATCCTGACGACTTCAATGCACTGACGGGCAAGCTTGTCTCTCCGACCCAGGCGGAAGGCATGATCATGCTGATGAAGCAGCAGATGCAGCTAAATGACGGCCAGCAGCTCAGCCCTGATCAGCGACTGGAAGCGGCGCAGTTTCTTCATGAAGTCGGCAACCAGCGCGGCGCGGCACGCCATCTCGATGCGCTGAGTTCTGAGCAGGGCCTCAGCCAACAGCAAACTCAGCAGATGCAAACACTGGATGCCAAAGTGAAGCCGCTGCTCGGTCAACGTCCCCCGCGTGACACTGAGGGACTGCGTAAATCAGACATGGCCAACCTGCACGAGTCCACCTCTGAGATGCGCGCCATGCTACGGCAGGGGCCCATCAGCGATCCGCAGGCCTTCCTGGCCAATCTGGGCAAGGCGCAGGAGGCCAGCCGCCAGCTCGGAGCGGAAGGCGCGCAGCAGCGGGTGGCCGCCATGCTGGGTTCGGAGTTGAAGCTGCTGCCGCCAGCACAGCTTGAAATGGTGAGCGCCAACGCCGCCAAGATGGCCGCCCTGCTGCCCAATGGTGATCCGAGACGCCAGATGATGACCAATATCGGCAAATTCGCCGAACAAGATTTGGTGATGAACCTCGCGCAGAACAATGCCGATATGCCGAGCGATCTACAGATTCGTGACGAGTTTCTCGACATGGCTGACGCCCGCCAGAGACAGGTCGGTGAGACCGAGCGCACGCCGCGCACGACCATGGGTGATGTCTATGCCTCCTTTAACTACTACCTCGACAATCCCCAGGAAATGCAGGGCCCGGCGGTCCAGCCGAGCGACCGCATCATCTCACGCGGAGGCCCTTCCCAGGAGGAGAAGTTGATGGATGCCCTGATCGGTCAGGGCGTCGAAAACATGGACGGCATCAATGCTGCCTTTGCCGATCCAGCGGTCACCAGCAGTATTCAGAAACTTGTCCAAGCCATGCCGCCTGAGCAGCGCGCGCTTTACAACGACTCCAGAATCAAGGCCATGCCGCAGTTGGCGGAATCAGGACTGCGCACCATGTGCATCGGCTATCAAGGGATGCTGGATCATGCGCACAAAGGCAATGCTGCGAAGTTCGTCAAAGCAGGGGCTGAGTTTGAAAACAGCATCAACGGCCTCCAACGCGAACAGGCTTTCATTGGCGATCTGCTCACCAAACCTGAGAACCTGGCCAAGCTGCCCGCTGAGCATCGCGACACACTCCGCCAGTTCGGTGAAAACGCGCAGGCCATCGGCGCTGAACTCAAGCGCCCCGGCGGCTTCGGTCAAAACGCCGTCCAGTTTGCCACGCTCGCCATGAGCAAGCCGGATCAGGTGATGAAGCAGACTTGCGATGTCAATCTGCCCCAGATCCTGCGTATGCCTGCACCACCACCGCCTGTTGCTATTCAGCCGCCGCCTGTTGCTGTTCAGCCGCAGCAGTCACCGCGCGTCGCCATGCCGCCGCCGCCGAACTATCCTGCACCCGCTCCCCCAGGCATGGATTTCCTCAATCATCCCGCACCCAAGCCACCGGTCGATCCCAGCGGCTACGAGGCTGATGTAGGTGCCGACAAAAAGACTCCGAGCAAGCTCAAGCAGAGTGGCTCCGATGCCGAAGATGAGCAGGACGTGGAGGATCTCGACGACAATGAGATCGATGGTGAAGAGGTCGAGGTGAAGAAGGAAAAACCTGAAGTCGCCAAGGTGGGGGACATGCTGCGCAAAAGCGGTGGGCCGATCATCGGTGCTCATGGCCGCACGCAAAGCGCGGGCGATCTCAAGGCCCTGGCGGGTGATCTCGGTGAGAAGCCAAAACTTGAGCGCACCAACAGCCTCAGAGACAGTAAAGAATGGCAGGCGGCCAGCAGGCCGAAAGGCCCTGCGCCCAAAGGTCCGGCGATCGGACAAAGCAATCCATGATCACCGCAGACATTCCATCCCGCTTGATCTGAAATTCAAACCTACCCACCAACATGGCTGACGACAAAAAACCCACCTCTGACGGCTACTCTGAACCTGATCTGCCCGATCAGGATGGCTACTCCATTCCTGACCTGGGTGATGACGGTACCACCAACGCCGCCTCGCAGCAGCAAGGCGGCCCCGAACAGGATGCGGAGGAAGCTGGCATCGAGCAACAGGGTCGCTTTGACATGAAGCCGCTCGGTGCGGATTACCTCAAAGGTGAGAAGAACAGCGCCGCACAAAAAGTACAGATGGGCGGTCAAGAAGTCGAAGTGCATGAGAAAGAATGGATGCGCAAGCAATCCACCGCCCAGCGCGCCACCGAGGGCAAGGCACCTGTGACGGATGAGGTGTGGAAGGCCAAGGTGGCCACCACGCAGTACATGAACGACCAGCAGCGTGAGGATCACCAAGTCGGCTTCAAACCTGCCGCAGATGAAACCGGCGCTCAAAATGCCAAGCTCAAAGGCGACTCCATGAGGCGCGGCGAAGAACATATCTTTGTCATGGATGGCGAGGGTGAAGTCTTTGCCAAAGAAGCTCAGGCAGCGCTCAACCAAAAGGATGAAACTGGGCGTGGAGTCCATGTGCATCACTCCAGCTTCCTCGCGGGTGAAGCTGTCGCCGGGGCAGGCGAAATGAAAATTGACGATACCGGATTCCTCAAAGAAGTCACCGACCGCAGCGGTCACTACAAGCCAGGAGAAGCGCAGACCGCGCAGACACTTGGAGCATTGGAAGAGAAAGGCGTGAACCTAAACAACGTGAAGTTCACCCTGGATCGTGGCACGGACAAAACCACAGGCATGGCCAAAGAATTCCAGCAGGGTGGCGAACAAACTTTCAAGGCACGCCACACCATGGCAGATCAAATCAAGGAGCGCGGGAAGGACGTGCGCGCAGCCCTCGACAAAGATGCTGACCGCCGCGCCACTCGTGTCAGCAAAGGCGATGAACACAAAGCAGCCGGGATAGATGCCGGTAAGGTGAACAAAGCCTCCATGGCGCACGCGGCCAAAGACGCCACGACTCTGGAAGGCACCATGAAAGCTGCCCTGAAGGATCAGGGACTCAAAACACCCAGCGTCCGTGACAAGCTCGGCGGCAGCGTCGGTAAAGCCCAGCCACCAGCAGGCAAAGGCCAGTCGGTGAGCTAACTTATGCCCGCAGTAGGACGGGAATTTTTGGCGCGAACAATGCAGCTAGCAATGAGCGCTCACTTAGCGTGAAGCAGGCACCAGATGCAGGGACATCAGGTCCATCAAATTGTCTTTCACGAGCGTTAGAGCGGTGAGGGTTAGCGGACCGGAACCATCTGTGATTTTCAGTGTGCCGAGGTTCTTTTCCTGGGGGCCTTTGAGCGTGGTGTCGATCTGCCCCTTCAGGCCGAAGTGTGACTCCTTAATTTGTAGTTCGCCACCATCCAGTGCGCCACAGCGGTAGCGGAGGATGACTTCGTATCCACCTGGAGGCAGAGCGGGGAGCTGCCACTTGGCGCTGGCTCCAGGCTTACTCCAACCTGTGAGCGTGCCGCCCTCTAGCCGCACGCCTGACAAT
>JBEBGU010000020.1:0-17547 GCA_040081325.1 Prosthecobacter sp. | reverse complement strand
GCACAGAGGGTGGCAAGCACGAGGCAGGAACTGAGCAGCAGCGCTGACTCATCAGCAAGGTCGCGTGACTGCTGCTCGATTTTTTGATCTGCTTCCGCTAGGTGCTGTGCGCTGTCAGCCAGCAATTCGTCGGTCAACTTGACGACATCATCGTGAGTATTGAAGAGATCGCTGATGGTCTTTTCGGAGATCGGATCATCCTGATCAAGGGCCTGACGCGCTTGATTGGAAAACTCTCTGGCCGTGGTTTCCAAGTCTTTCCATATTGGTGCTTTGCGCGTGAGTTTTGCGTTCATGGCCAGTCGGGCCAGCGTTTGATCCGCCTCACCTAGCTCACGCAGCAAGACCGAGCGATCGAGGGTTTGAGGAGTGCGAACGAGACGGTGCAGAACTTCTGTGAGAGTGTTCTCCTCCACTTGCACCTCATGCAACAGGCGGGCGATGAGGAGCTGCTCTTTGACGAGTCCGGCGGCGCTTCTGCGGATAGCGCGTGTGTCACGCACGGCGAGCAGGCCAGCGAGTCCAAGCAGCAGCACTACCATGCCAAAGCCGAGCACTAACCCCCACAAGACCGTGCGCTGATTGATGCGCCGAGTGATGGGTAAGAGGCGGAAAAACATGGCACACGCATCAATCGATTAGGCCGTTACGAACGGCAAAACGCACAAGCTCACCGACGCTGTGCAGATTGAGTTTTTCCATGATACGACCGCGATGCGCCTCAATGGTGTAAACACTGAGATTCAATCCGTTGGCGATGTCTTTGTTGGTCTTGCTCTCAGCGATGAGTTGCAGGACTTCACGCTCGCGTGTGGAAAGTAGGTCAATGGGATTGGTGACGTGTTTGCGGTAGTCGTCGAGCACTGCGTCGCTCACTTCGGGGCTCAGGTAGCCTTTACCCATGGCGACAGCACGCACGGCATTGAGGAAGTCGGTCTCGCTGCTGTCTTTGAGCAGATAGCCTTTGGCTCCGGCACGCAAGATCTCACGGACATAGACGGAGTCCTTGTGCATGGAGAGTGCCAGCACGCGCGTCTTGGGTGAAACTTTGGCGAGCCGGCGTGTGGCTTCGATGCCGTTGAGTTCTGGCATGGTTACATCCATCACACACACATCGGGTTGGAGTTGCTCGGCTTTTTCTGCGGCTTCGCGACCATTGGATACTTCGGCGACGACTTCCATATCCCATTGGGCGGCCAGTATCATTCGGAATCCCCGGCGCACGACCGCATGATCGTCGGCGAGCATGATGGTGGTCAGCTTGATTGCCATCTGTTATTTACTTTTGCTTGGCGCGGTGTCGCTGGCGGTGCGGAAGCCTCTCGCGAGGGTGATTTCATTCGCCGACTCAGCAAAGAAGCGTGTGGTGAGCAGGTCGTTGCTGCTCTTTAAAGCGAAGTGTCCACCGCGGACGACGGGCACGCGCAGGTCGGGAAAATCTGGGTGGGCAGGCCAGGGTTCACCTTTGAATTCACTCGCCGTCCACTCGGAGACATTACCTGCCATGTCGTGGACGCCGTAGGGGCTGATGTCCGTGCTTTTGCGGTCGGTAGGTGCCCAAAGGTTGTAGCCGTCTTTGGCACCGCCCTTGGCTCCATTGGCATCATAATCATCACCGAGATTGGCTTTGTCTTTGGCAGGCTGATCACCCCAGGGGAAGAGCAGGCCTTTATCACCACGCGCGGCTTTCTCCCACTCTTCTTCGGTGGGTAGGCGCTGGCCCTTCCACTTCGCATAAGCATACGCATCCCACCAGTCGGTCTGGGTGATGGGCGTGTTGAGACTCATGGTTTGGCCATTGAAAGTGGCCCCTGCTTTGGCGGCAGCATAAGTGTCACTCCACTTCAGCGGGGTGTGGCTGGTCTTGGTCTTTGGCTGCTCCGCGTGGTCGTAGGCATTGGTTAGGCCTTTCTTCAGAGCGCTGATAAAATCGGCATATTGGCCGATGGTGACTTCATCCCGGCTGATCCAGAAGGCGGGCAGGTTGCGGCGCTCTTTCTTCTGATAAAGGAAGGGACCAGCAGGAATGGCGATCATCTCCTGCCCTGCCACGGTGGGCGCTGTGGTAGGCGTGACGGTGCCGACGAAATTACCGAGGCCAAACACGACAAAGAGTGAGGTGATCGCTGCTGCCCAGAGCCACCAGGGTGTACCAGTCGCGCCCTGAGGAGTGGTTTCGTCTTCTTCAATGCGGCGCATGATGGAGCGCCCGCGCATGGCATCACGCACTCCATCGAGTTCACTGAGGAGTCCTGACCAATCGTGCGACTCCTCGCTTAGCGATGAAAGCAGACCGCGTGCTTTGCCCTCGGCAGCAAGCGGCGTGACAAGGCGGATGAGCGCGGCCACCTCCTCCTTTGGGTCGCGCGTGCGGCTGTCACCAGGGCGGAAGATATTGACGATGCTGGCCTGATTTTCAGCATCGATAAAGATGTCGCGCGGATCAAGACGGCGATGATGGCAGCCACGCTCGATGGCATATTGCATGGCCTCTCCGACGCCATGCAAGAGATCGGCAATCTTGCGTTCAGACAGCGTTTCGCCAGTGACCTGGATCTCTTCGAGATGGCGGCCGCGTGGCAACTCACGAGTATAAAAAATCAGTCCATTCACCTCTCCCGCCTCATAGAGTGGTGCGATACGGGGATGAGACACGGAGGCTTTGAGGCGCTCACGAGCTTTGAAATTTTCCACCATCGCTGGTTGGCGGAGAAACTCTGGACGCATGAGAACGAGAGCCACGGGCCGCTGCACAGTCACCTGGATGGCGCGGTAGGTTTCTGACTCTGGCTCAAGGGTGAGACGCTCCAGCACCTGATAGTTTCCCAGCATCGTGCCCGGAGCGAGAAAGGGTGGCGTCTCTGGCACGGGAGCCACAGCGGCAGGTGCTGCGCGCTCTAGGGTTGCCTGCGCTTTGGCGATGAGTTTTTCCAACGTGTAAGGGGCATCTTGCAGCACCAACCAGCCGCCGACTTGGGACTCATAACCCGCGAGATCATAGCGGGTGGTGAAGAGCACGCGCGTGTCCGGAAAGCGCTCCAGGGCAGCATCACGCAAATTGAAACCTGTGGCAGAATCTGCATCGATGATCGCTTCAGTGATGAGCAGGTCTAGGCTAGTCGCTTTAGCCAGCCAAGCGCGGGCTTCAGCCATGCTTGCGACAGCGGTGACATTCCATCCAGGCTGTTGCTGGAGGGCGCGAGTTCGTTCGCCGCGCAGGGCGGCATTGGCATCGAGAAAAAGTAAAGTCATCTGGGCGGGCGGGGCAGGCCGTCAGTTCGACACGGGAGGCAGCAGCGGGTTCACGCCGCCCGGCACGGACTGGGGGGCGCGCGAACCAAAGTCCAGCAGATCACGCGGCTCGGCGGCGACATCCTGAAGTTTGTGCTGGTAGTAAAGCCGGACAACATAACCGTGGTAAGAACGGCGGCCATGTGCGGCGATTTCTCCCGGCGTCAGTGCCGGCAGGAAATAGGTCACTTCGAGTGGTTCCTCACCGACGCCACTCCAGTCCACGGGCGGAGCACCCCATTGGGAAAGGGGTTCATCAGCGATTGTTTGGGCGACTTTCTCGCCATTCACTCGATCAAAGAAATACACATCAATATCCACCTGCGCCGGGTCCACGGCCGCATTGCCTTGGCGCAAAATAGGCACGCGTAAGACGACTTTTTCACCGTTTGCCACTGAGGGATCTTTACTCGCGATGCAGGCACCCAGAGACAGAGATTTCGGCGCAAAATCCCCCGCAAAAGAAGTGCCCGAAGCGCTCGCAGCCACACCTGCAGATGCGGCATTCAGCTTACGTTTTGCCAGATCAGCGAAGCCTGCCGACTTCTCCGGATCCATGCTCGCGATCTGCTTCCAGATCGTGGTCGCCTTGTCCGTGAGGCCCATTTGCTCATACGAGAGAGCGGTCTCAGCAGCCACCTCGGGTGTGGCGGGAAATTGCAGATCGGCACGCTTCAGCACCTCCAGCGCGCCTTGCATGTCACCGAGGCCACGCACCTGCTTCGCTAGATCGATCATTTCAGCCAGGGACATGCCCGCCGCTGGATCTGTCGTTTTAGCCGAAGGCTTGGTGCTAGGCACAGGTGGTTTGGGCGCTGTAGGAGTCGCTACCACCACTGGAGGCTGAGCGACGAGGGGTGGCGGAGGCATCGCGTTTGGAGCCTGAAAACTGCCAAACGGTGGCGGTCCAAAACTCGGTGTCACCGCAGTCTGCACAGGTGGCACACTCGGAGCTGGGGCAAGCTGACCCACCGGCGGCGGGCTGATGTTCAGTGTCGGCGCAGTCACTGGAATGGCGCTGACCGCCGGCGCTACGGGCACTACCACCATGGGTGGTTGCTCCGTGATCACCTTCACGATCAATCCGATTTGCACCATCACTAGCACGCACAAGATGCCGAGGGCCGTCGCTGCCGCACGGCCCTGGTTTGCGTTGAGAATGGAAGATGAAGAAGCCATGGCGTTTACCGCAGGAAATTCGTATGGTACGGTCCTCGTTCCGTAGCTGTCAATGCTCCAGCCCTTTTTCACCGAATCTCACGTCCAGAATTCTGCTGGCGGCGGTGTCATGCAAGCCAGTGATTCCACCATCACCCCGGCGGAAATGGCCGAACGTCTGGCAGAAAGTGACGGTTTCGTCTGGTTGGACAGCGCAGTGACCTCCCCAGGTGCTATTTCCATCCTCACAGCTCAGCCTAAAGAGATTCTCAAAGGCTCGATCCATACCGATTGGCCACGGGTCGAGGCCATACTGAGTGAAGGTGCCGCCGCTGGGCAAGCGGGCGGGCTTTTTGGTTGGGTCGGCTTCGATGGGCAGTTTGTCTTGGGAGTCTATCCGCATGCGCTGCTCTATGACCACGATCAGCAGCTTTGGTTCGAAAGTGGCGGGCTGAGTGTGCCGCCAGCTGCTACCTCGCCCACGGCCACTTGCTCGCTGCCTTTCACGCCGCTCGTTTCCAGAGCCGACTACCTCACCCAGGTCCGCCGTGCCAAAGACTACATCGTCGCGGGGGACATTTATCAGGTGAATCTGGCCCATCCCTGGCATGCCGATTGGCCCAAAGACACGCCCTTCCTCCCACTGTATCAGCGACTCAGGCAGATCTCACCCGCGCCCCACGCCGCCTGCCTCAATCTCGCAGGCACCACCGTCCTGTCCGCCTCACCGGAGTTGTTTCTCAAAATGTCCGGCCGTGCCATCACCACCCGACCCATCAAGGGCACACGCCCACGTTTCCCCAATGATCCCGTGCTCGATGCCCAATCCGCCCGCGAGCTACTGGCCTGTGAAAAAGAGCGCGCCGAGCTGCTCATGATCACCGATCTCGAGCGCAATGATCTCGGCCAAGTCTGCGAGTTCGGCAGTGTTCATGTGCCTGATCTCTGGCAGGTGGAAAGCTTTGCTCAGGTGTACCATCTCGTGTCCACCGTCACAGGCACGTTGAAGCCCGACATTAGCCACGCCGCCGCCTTCCGTGCCTGCTTCCCCGGTGGCAGCATCAGCGGTGCGCCAAAGAGACGCGCCCTCGAAATCATCACCGAGTTAGAGACTCACCCGCGCGGTCTCTACACCGGAGCCGTCGGCTACTTCGGCTTCGGTGGCCAGAGCCAGTGGAGCATCGCCATCCGCACCGCCGTGCAGCGTGATGACGAGATCACTTTCCACGTCGGCTCCGGCATCGTCGCCGACAGCATCCCAGAACGCGAGTGGGAGGAAACCCTGCACAAAGCCTCCGGCATTCTGTCGGCCTGGGCTTAACCATCTCGACCCGGAACAAACCCTTAAAGCCGCGCCAGCAGTTCCCGCGCCTCTGCCTGCCCAGGGGCAGAGCGGCCAAACTCGCTGGCGGTGACTCGTGCAAGTGCCGTCAGATGACGCCAGCGGAAGGCTGGCCGCGTGCGGTTAAACTCGTCCCGGCAGGTTTGATAATACTTCTCGGCATGAAGAGCACCGTCCTCACTCACCGCATAGCCTAACAGCAGATCAAACACCGCCTCTGCAGGCAGCCCGAGCGCGCCATAACGATGCACCACCGCACTGGCATGGGACTGCATGTTCTGGCGAATCATGGCATCGAGTTCGGCCAGCAGCTTGGTCTGATCCGTTGTGGTGATCAGACTCACCTGCCGTTTGCTCGGCACGGGTTCCCATTTGAGAAAATCACGAGCACCGCGATCTCGGGCGATCTGCCACGCACCGAGAATCAGACAGGCAAAAACGTTCCGCCCTTTGCTGACCTGAGACAGATTGCGCCACGCATGAACGGAGTCGCTGGCGTGAACACCGACCGAGTCACCATGCACACTGCCTGTTGGTTTTCCGGCGAACTCCCACTCCGGTGGCCGGCCAAGATCGCGCAGCACAAGTTGGTTAGCCGCGAGTGAGATTGCCTCACCGATTTCATGTGGATCAAAGCCTACCGCAAGTGCCGCAGCCACCGCTCCTGCCGCTTGCTCAGGCGTGCCGCTGAAAATGTTGATGCTAAGCTTATCAAGCTCCGCGTCTTCCATCGTGCGAATGCCAGGCTCACGGCCCATGAGCTTGTGTTCATCAAATAATTTTGTCAGTGCTTGGCCGTGCGCATACCACTCGGGACGGCGATGACTTTCTGCATTCAGGCAATAGCGTAGCGATTGGCGCAGCATCGTCGTCGCGTGCTCGCTACCTACCACATCGATCAAATCCCAGGCCCGATAGGGCAGCACCGTGCGGTGAACTTCTGTATCATCCTGCACACAATGCAGCAGCGCATTGAAGCCCTCATTCGTGCTCTTTTGCATCAGCGTGGCAAAGAGCCTTTCTGCCTCGGCCTTGTCTTTGCGTTTCACGGCTTCATGAAGTTGATCAGCCGTCACATCGCCAGAACCAGGAGCCACGGCGTGCAGCACTTCATCCCCTCGTCCGCCATTTTCCTGAATGCGGTTGGTGTTTCGATACAACACTTTAAAGACCGGCAGCGCCTGCTGCTTGGTCGGCATCAAGCCAGACATTTTGAGCGCCGGACTCAGTGCCATCAGCGTGTGAAAGCCAATGTAGTCCTCGCCACCGAACGTCCGCGCATTCGCCAGCACACCCGCTGCCACCAGATTTTTCAGCAACACGCCAGACTTCAGCTTTTCAGCCAGGGCAGATTGCAGTTTAGAAACCGGCGTCTCCTGCATGAAACAGACGAGCGGCTCCATGCTTCCAAAGTTTAGCGCAGGCGATTGTTCAGCGAATGCAGAGCTAATGCCGAACTCAGACGCAAGCGCGGGACCGATGGTGGCTAGCAGTGTGCCCTTGCTCACATCAGCAAGGAATCGACGACGGGATTGCGGTTCATTCATAGATTGACCCCCAGTTAGAATTGCATCGAGTGTCCTCGACTTCATGGCACTCGGTCAATCACCAAATCACATCGGCTGGGCTTGCCCTCTCGATAAGATTTGCCTTCTCGATCTGACTCCTCACCCTCTTGGCTCCACCATGAAACGCGCTCTCATCATCACGACCCTTGCCATCACCACCCTCCTTGCCGTCAGTTGCAAGAGTCCCAAAGGCAATATGCCTGCCTACGGCTACCAGACCTCGCGCCCGACTACGCTTCAGTGATTTAGGGGGCAACTTGCTTCCCTTTGTTCAGATTCCTGGTCGTCCGCCAGCATCCAGACTCTGACCTGCCTCGACAAAAGCTGAGGCCAACGATGTCCATTCATCAGCGGTCGTGTCCCAGCCACCGCTCACGCGGACAACTCGGCGCAGCTCTTCCCAGCTTGCTCCGAGTGCCTGCACGACGACCGACGAGCCTTCTTTGCCGGCGCTGCACGCAGAGCCTGTGGAGATGGCAAAACCGAGTCGTGAGAGACGAGTGAGCCATTTTAAATTCTCATGCTGCGGCATGACCATCAGCACCGTATTCCAGAGTCGTGGCGCTCCTGCACTGATCACGCGCAGGCCCGCAAACTGCTGCTGCATGTCTGTGACGAAGGCATCACGTAAAGCGGACTGTGTCGCCGCCACTTCAGCGAGTCGTGGCGTCAGCGACTCCAGCGCGGTCACCAGCGCCTCAATGCCAGGATAGTTCTCCGTGCCAGCTCGGCGGCTGCTCTCTTGAGGTCCGCCGTGCAGCAGTGGGAAGGATTCTTCTTCATCCGCGAGGATCAAAAACCCAACACCCTTTGATCCACCAAATTTATGCGCACTGCCGGTGATGTAGTCACAGGTTCCGAGATCGGCGGCCTCCATTTTACCAATCCACTGCGCCGCATCGGTGTGGAATCGAGCGCCGTGATCACGGCACAAAACAAGAAGCTCCCGCCAGGGTTGCAGCACACCGCTTTCATTGTTCGCAGCCATGATGGAAACCAGCGCCGGCTGATGCTTCACCAGCACCTCTTCAAGAGTGGCAGGCAGAATCAAACCTTGCGCATCCACTGGGATCTCGACGACACGCCCACGGCCCAGCCAAGCACGAGCGGCCTCACGCACACAGGGATGCTCGATGGCAGAGATCGCCACGCAGGCATCTGGCGGTAAGCATTTCGCGAGTCCGGCAAAGAGCGTGTTGTTTGACTCCGTGGCAGCCGAAGTAAACACCACGCGCTCAGGCTCCACACCGAGAAGAATGCCCAATCTCTCACGCGCCGCCTCCAGCGCCTGACTCGTCATGCCAGCCTCACGGTAAAGGCTCGATGGATTGTGCCAGTGCTTTTCGCTGGCTCGCAACCAAGCCTCTCGCGCAGCCGAGTTCAGCGGTGTCGTGGCATTGAAATCAAAATAGGCAGGCATCGAAAATTAAGGCTCGCGATACGACTCGGTGATCATCTCGGACATACGAAAGCCCGCCTTTTGCAGCAGATTCGGCACCGTGACATCTCCATCCGGCATACTCCATGGATCATCGCCGCGCACGCGACTATGACCTGAATGCAGTCCCGTCATCAGCACACAGCGTGATGGCGCGCAGACCGTGCTGCCAGCGTAGTGTCTTTGTAGGCCAGGCTTCTGGCCGTAGCAGCCGAGATCGTCTGCCAAAATAAAGATGATGTTGGGCTTTGCCTCAGCGATGGAGACGGCCGCAAGCAGCGTTAGAAAAAGGAGGCCAAGTTTCATGAGCGCCATTCAAACGATGCGGCACCGCCAATGCTACTGCAAAAAGCTCTTCTTGCGTCATCCGCAGGCTACCGCCAACATCGCGCTTTATGCTCAAACTCGGACTCATCGGTTGTGGAAAAATGGGCGGTGCGCTGCTGCGCGGCGTCGAAAAAGCACTCGGCAAAGCGGATCTCTCAGTCGCGCTGAGCGATGTCGTGCCCGCTGCCGTTTCGGCATTAGAGACGAGCCTCAGTTGCCCCGTCATCACTGGCACACCAGCCGAAGTGGCCGCAGCCTCGGATGTGATTTTACTCGCCGTAAAGCCAGGTGACATGCAAGCGCTCTGCACCTCTCTTTCCAAAGTCGAAGGCAGCCGACTCTACCTGAGCATCGCCGCAGGATTGAAGGTGGCCGCTTTGGAAAGCTGGCTTGGCTCAGCGCAGCGCGTCATCCGCTCCATGCCGAACACGCCGGCACTCGTAGGCACCGGAGCGGCTGCCTTTTCGCGCGGCAGTTCCGCCACGGTCGATGATGCGGCATTGGCAAAGAAGATCCTCGGTGCTGTCGGCACCGCAGATGAGGTTTCTGAAAAGCTACTGGATGCTGTCACGGGCCTCAGCGGCAGCGGACCGGCCTACATTTATACCGTGATCGAAGCGCTGGCTGATGGCGGTGTGCTCATGGGCCTGCCCCGCACCACCGCCCTCACTTTGGCGGCGCAAACCGTGGCCGGAGCTGCGCGCATGGTCCTCGAAACCGGCAAGCACCCTGCTGCGCTGCGTGACGAAGTCACCAGCCCAGGTGGCACCACCATCGCCGCCCTAGAGCAGCTCGAAGCTCATGGTCTGCGCAATGCCCTAATCCAAGCCGTGCGCACCGCCACCGAGCGCAGTCTGGAAATGGGCAAGTGAGCTGAGCTTCTTATTCAATGACGAACTCACGCATGAGCGCGGCTTTTGCGACGGGCGCGGCCTGCAAGTCCACTTCGAACGGTTGAGTCAGGTTGTTGCCTGCGAGGTCTTCGAGCAATGGGTCGGCGCGCAGTTCGTAGGTGCCTGCGGTCCATGGTTGCTGAGGCACGGCGCTCCATTGCTTGCCGGAGTTTGAAACCGTCAGCGTTAGCGCGCTACCATCACGCCAGACTTGTAGTGCACTGGTCAGCATGGCGAGATCGAGCGCTTCATCGAACTCGACTTGCACCGGCTCACGCGTGCCGACTTTCGGCGCTTGGATCTGCCAACGAGTGACTTTGGGCGAGTCGTGATCTGCCTGACCGACTTGGAAATCAAAGCGCACGTCCTCGCCCAAAGCGACGCCACTCGTACTCCGCCACGAACCAGCAATGACGAGCGTGTGCTTCATGTTAGGCCTTAGCACCGGGCCTTCGTCTTCATTCAAATTCACACCCGTCTTCTGTCTGCCTGGATGAAACCAAACCGTGAGCCGTTTGCCATCCGGTGACCACAGCTCCGTCTCGCGAAAGGGGCCGATGACTTCCTTTCCATCCGCATCCTGCAACTTCAGCCGCTCCAGAAACACGCCCTGCTCCATGGGCTGGGAGAAGTGGAGGTAGAACTTGAGGGCGTTGGCGGGGAGCGTGGCTTGTGGTTCGAAACGAACCGTTGGCGGCTTCTGCGCAGTGAGGCGGAACTCAAATTCAAGCTTCTGGGGACTTCCATCTTCAGCGAGCCACTCGGCGCGGTAACGCTGACTACGGATCAGGGGTGCGGCAGGCACGAACTTCACCCGATCAGCCAAAGTCTCCACCCTGCCCATGACAGGAAGACCACGATCTCCGAATAGGGCGGACACCGTTAGCTCAGACTCGTTGGCTGCATGGGTGATCAAAACCAGACTCGAACCATCAGGAGCCAGATCAAAGGTCGTGGAGGAAACTGGACCGCTTTTAAAAGGCGATGAATCAAACAGCTTCGGAAAAAGAAAACAGGCACAAAGGACCAGCGGCCAAACCAGAAATGCCCAAACGTATGCAGTTCTGTGAGACATGCCTACGGCAGCGCGATGACTTCCAGCGAGAGCTTCCCTTCCGTGTCACGGAGCACGACGGCGCTTTCGTTGTCGAGTTTGTCCACCTGCACGGCTCCAAAAAGCGCATCCACGATCTCGATGCCTTCGGGGCCGGTCTTGGCTTTCACATCGCGCCAGGTGGCCTTCTCGTTGGCTTTGTCTTCGGCTCCGTTGATGTAGTCCATGCTCACGCGGGCTCCCCAGAATTTGCTCGAGCCAAAGGAGTCGGCTTTGAAGCGCTGCGTGTGGACGACGACCCATTCCTTGCCTCTCTTGTCGGTGTAGTCGAAGAGATCGAGCGGGCGGTTGCCGCTGCCGAGTTCCACCATGCTCACGCCCTTCACCTTCGCGCCACTCTCGATGTCATCGACGCGGAACTTCGCCACCGGCGTGCAGGCAAAAGCACCCACGACATAGTCCGCGCCGTTCTTGTCGTGATAGGGGATGAAGCTTTGGATCGGTGCCTTCGTCTCCCATTTGCGATGAGCGACATGATACGTCTCCGCGCTGATCACGCCCGCCGTGCTGCCATGCTTGATCGGCACCGGGATGGTGAAGATGCGGCTGGCGAATTCTTCGTTGCAGGTGCCGGTGGCAAACACGCGTTCACCGTCGAAAGCCACGTCGGTGATGTTCGTCACCTTGCTCGCTGTGCCACCGGGCAGAGTCACGCTGGCCCAGCTCAGTTTGTCGGTGTCAAAGGGTGCGACTTTACCTGCTGCATCGGCGGTGAGGATGAGCGAGGCGTTGTCGGGCCGACGCATCACCGCGAGGTAAACCGTGCCTGTGGCCGGATTCACGGTCATGTCTTTGATCGTGATGTTCTCCGCCGTGGTGCCGAGTCCGCCAGCGATGGTCGCGGCGAGGTCGGCCACCTTGCCAGGCTTTGCCTTGGCTCCGGCTTCCTTGGTTTCAATGGCGATGACGCTCTGCGAGGTCGGGTCCGCGACGAGCAGGAGCCCGTCTTTGCCAAAGCTGATCGAGCTGATGCTCTTCAGTTTCAAACCGCCGCTTTGAGGTGAATCGAGCAACGCAGCGGACAGCGGAAGCACGAGGGCGAACGAGAGAAGGATGGCTGGTGTTTTCATGACGAAGGCGGTTTTACCAAACGCGCCGCGCCGTGACCAGCTATCCTTTTACCTCATGGCGTTGGAGCAGTGGGCAGGGTGCCAAAGAACATGGAGGTGCTGCCCTGAATGATGCTGATGGACTGGCCTGAGGTGAGGAAGTTCAGCGGCAGTTCGCCAACACCGGGGCTGGTTTTGAATACCAGAGCGGCTGAGTTGCCAGTGACGGTGATGGTGCCACGCTGGATGTCACCGATGAGCACGGCATAGGTGCCAGCAATGAAATACTCGACTTCGATCTGGAGTTGATCAGGGCCGCTGGTGGCGAACTGCAAGGCGGCGTGGGCCTTAGCGTTGGCAGGTGCCCCTGTGGCGGCGGTGAGATTCACGCTGAATGTGCCGGTGCCGCCAGGACCGGTGGTGCCGGGGGCGGCAGGCATGGTGCCGATAAAGTAGTCCATGCCGTCACGACGAAGCGCGATCGTTTGTTCGGCCACCTCAAAGTTGAGCAGCACGGCGTTGCCGGAATACGGCGGGGTTTTAAAGATCTTGTCGCCACTGGTGTGACCGCCATTGCCGGAGACTTGGAGGGTGCCGCGTGAGATGCCGCCGACAAACAATTCATAGATAGCGTTGGGCAGTGCATCGACCTCGACCTTGAACTTCGCCGTGCCGGTGGCTAGGCGCTGATACTTCGCAACGGTATGGCTGTCGGCTGGTGCAACTAGCTGGCGGGTGAGTTCGAGTTCGATCACTCCTTCGTCGGAATCGCCGATATGGTTTGTTTCGTCGATGTCTCCGGTGCCGTCATTGTCATCATCGTCATCGTAGCGGTCTTCGGCTCCGTCGCCATCGTGGTCATGTTCGTCTGGGTCGTCGTTGGATTTGCCGTCACCGTCTGTGTCGAGTTCGGCGGCATCGCCGTTGGATTTGCCGTCGCCGTCGATGTCGTCGTCGGTGCCGTCGAGTTTGTTGTCGCCGTCGATGTCCTGCTCGGCGGCATCGTCGTCGTCTTTGCCGTCGCCGTCGATGTCGTCTTCCATGTCGGAGTCGTCGTCTTTGCCATCGCCGTCGATGTCACGTTCATCGGCGCTGTCGTCTTTGCGACCATCGCCGTCGATGTCGTCTTCCATGTCGGAGTCGTCGAGTTTGTCATCACCGTCGATATTGGTTTCGGCCAGTGAGTCGTCAGCGAGTCCGTCTTCGTCGATGTCATCCTCATCGGCACTGGCGTTGTCCGTATGATCCCCAATGTATTGTCCGGCGTAGGGGCCGGCTTTGGCAATGCCGCCGTCGATGTTCTTGTCGAATGCGTTAAGAGTGCCGTCATTGTCCACGTCGAGATCGACGATGTTGGGGATGCCATCGCCATCGAGGTCGGGGGCATCGCCAGAGGCACGGAGATCGGCGCACCAGAGGAGCAACGCCAGCGCAGCCAGGGCGTGCATCCACCTTGCGGTGAGAATGGATGGGTAAGTTTTCATGGGAGATGGAAGGATGCGCTCGGTTTCACTTAACGGTCCGGGCGGAGTTGGGGCAATGCGATTAGCGTAACGGTGTGGTTAGGAAAGACAGGTTAGTGGACGACACGGAGGCGAATGAAGCGGTGCAGGTCGGGTGCGATGGGCACGATGTCGCGGATGGTGACGTAGCGGGCACTGGGCGTGGCGGAGTCACCGTCCCAGTAGCCGGGGCCGGTGAAAGGTGCGCCCAGCGTGCTGGTGGCGAGCGTGGTCCAGTCATTCGGCATCAGCGTGGCGGAGACTTCGACGATGAGCGTGATGTCGCTGCGCGCGGGATCACGCAGCACCTCCAGCGTCAGGCGGTCGCCATCTGGATAGCTGACGAGGGTGCCCTGCGGCACGGCCTCCACACCGGGAAAGGCGGGCAGCGAGCCGAGGGCGTATTCGAGCAGGTTGGGCAGGCCATCGAAGTCGAAGTCGTCCTCATCGAGCGCGTTCGCATCGCCGAGGAAGGTGAACTTCCAATCGTCGATGGGTGTGCCTGTGGTGATGGTGACGCGGAAGGCCACGCCGCCGCCGTTTGCGCCACTGCCAGGGAGCACGCCGTAGAGGGTGCCGGCTGCTGCCGAGATCACGCCACCGGTGAAAGCCAGACCCGCGCCGTCATTCGCCGTGGCCGAGCCGGGGGCGGCACCCGCTGCGCCAGTGAAGGCGACGATGCTTTCCAGCCCACTGGCCTGCGTGTAGCGGAAAAGCGTGCCGAGATCACCCGCGCCACCGGCTTGAGTCAGGCCGTAGATCGTGCCGTCTGCGGCCACATGCAGCTCGCCACTTGGCAGACGACCGGGCACCGCCCCAGAGGTGCCGGTGAACTCACCCACGATGCTCCAAGTCGCCGTCGTGGGATCGAAGCGAATCAGCGTGCCTGCATTGGCTATGCCGCCGAGGCTCGTGGTGCCGTAAAGTGCGCCATCGCTGCCCAGCACCAGCCCACCCAGCGGCGACCGCGCCCCTGTGGTGCCGAAGTGGGTGATCACTGAGTAAACGCCCGCTGCTGTGAGCTTGAATAGGACACCTGTGTTCGAGGTGCCGCCGTCTTCAGTAAGGCCGTAGAAATTACCATCGCCTGCGAGCACCAGCGGCCCGCGTGGTTTGCCGCCGGGGGCGAGGCCCGCAGTGCCGGTGAAGGAAGTCACACGGGTCCGCACACCAGCCGTGGTCACTTTGAAAATGGCCCCTCGGGTGGAGGCACCGCCTTCACGCCCGAGGCCATAATACAAACCGTCCGCACCTAGCACGAGCGGCCCCTCAGCCAGTGAGCCTGCGGTGGTCGTGTGTGCCACCAGCAGAGTCGTGCCTGTGCCCGGCGTGTAGCGGTAGGTCGTGCCGCGTGAGGAGGCACCGCCTTTGGCCGTGAGTCCATAAAACACCCCGCCCGCACCACTGCGTAATGCTCCGTCTGGCAGCGTGCCCAGCGTGCCGCCGAGTGCAGAGGCCACAGAAACGGTGCCCGCTGTGTCCACGGACATCACATTGCCGCCGCCACCCGTGCCGCCAGCAGCCATGGGAAAGAGAAACGAACTCCCCGACACCACTGGCGCACCGGAGGGCATCCAGCCCATGGGCAGTGAGATCGCCGCCAAGGAAGTGAAGGCACCTGATGAGGCGACCTTGAAAGCCGCGCCGTAATTCCCCGCCGCGCCCGCGCTCGTCACCGAGTAAAACAAGCCGTCCACCCCCACCGCGAAGCCGCCGCGAGGCGAGGCTCCAGGCACCACTCCCGCTTCTCCGGTAAAGCTGGTGAGCAGCGTGTGCGTGCCTGTGGTGGTGGCGATCTTGTAGGCTGTGCCCCAGCCGCTCGTGCCGCCATAGGCCGTCGTGCCATAGATGAGGCCATCTGCGCCGAGAATCAGGCGACCCGATGGCTGCGAACCTGTGGGATCGGCAAAGTGCCGCAGCACCGTGTAAACCGGAGTGGCCGCCGTGGTGATTTTGAAGAGCGCGCCGAAGTCGTTCGTGCCGCCATACTCCGTCGTGCCGTACAGTGCGCCGTCCGAGTGCATCAGCAGTGTGCCCGCAGAATTCGCGCCTGGCCTCACGCCCGCGACTCCGGTGAACTCACCCAGTGTCCGCCAGACTCCAGCGGTGCTGATTTCAAAAATCACGCCCAGCCCCGCCGCACCGCCATATTTCGTCACGCCGTAAAGCAGACTGCCCGACACCGCCAGCGGCCCCAGCGGCTCACTGCCGAGGTTGGCCCCGGTCGTGCCCGTGAGATCCGCCAGCGTCGTCAGCTCACCTGTCGGAGTCATTTGAAAAACCGTGCCGGACAAGCCCGTCCCGCCACCCTGAGCCACGCCGTAAAAATTCCCGTCCGCATGCAGCATCAAGCCGTGCGGCACCGACCCGCGCGCCGCGCCGGAGATACCGGTGAAATCCACCAGCTTCGTGTAGTCGCCGTTCGTCGTGATTTTAAAGACCACGCCAAAATTTCCACTGCCACCGCTGGAGGTCGTGCCATAGAGCGCACCGTCCGCGCCCTCCACCAGAGCAGCGGCGGGCGCTTGGCCGTCTGGGCCGGAGAAGGCAAAAAGCGTGCTGATCACACCTGCCGGAGTGACTTTAAAAACAGAGCCCTTCCCCGCCGCACCACCCGCAGATGCCACGCCAAAGAAATCCCCGCCTGAATGCCGCATCAAGGGTGCAACGACCTGCGTGCCCGGCTTTTCAAAGCTCGCCAGCACCTCGTAGTTCACGGCCGCACGCAGTCCCGGCAGCATCAGGGCAGCACAAAAGACCACGGCCAAACGCAGGAAAGCCAGCGTGGACGTGGTGGGATCTTTCCAGCGCTCTTGGGAAGATCGAAATGACACAAAGCCATTCTACTCGCAGGCCTTCATTCACGCCAAGGCCGTTCCGTAACCATTCAGTTACCAAACGGTCATTGTTCAAGACATCGTATGGTGGCTTATTGGCCGGTAGAACATGTCTCATCTCCGCAATGGCTCGCTTTTTGCGAACGCCCTGCTCGTCGTCATCGGCGCAGCAGCAGGTGCGGGGATGACGTATCTGCTTATCCCGCACGGCGCGGGCAGCGCCATCGTTTCCTCCCCCAACGGGCTGGGGAAAGATGAGTCGTCGGTACGCATTCCGGCGCTCGGAGAGCTTGCCGGCGGCTCATCCCGCCCCTTCAATGCGCTGACCGACTTCATGGAGTTCAAAGACCCCGAAGAGCGCTCCCTGGCCCTGCGTGAGGCTGGTGCCGAGGCCGCCCGCCATGATCCCGCGAATGCGCTGGCCATGGCCGAGCAGTTCCGCTCCGACCAGGACAAGCTCGACTTCATCCGCGGGATCTATGGCGTCTGGGGCGGCAGCGATCCGCGCGCCGCGCTCGATCATGCGAACAGCAACTTCACCGCCGGCCTGCTCCGCTCCGAGACCATCGGCATCGCCATGAACAAATGGGGCTCCCGAGATCCACGCGGTGCCTGGCTTTGGGCTGAGCAACATCTGTCAGGCCCGCTGAAGGATCAGGCGCTCACTGACCTCGTCATCGGCTGGACCCGCCAATCCCCCACCGTCGCCGCAAAGTGGCTGGAGGGCACAGGCTACTACTCGCAGCCGTTGTTTGCCGCCGTGGGGGGCACCTGGGCGGAGCAAGATCCCCTGGGCGCTGACGCCTGGGCCTCCCACATCGTCAACGCTGACGCCAGACGTATCGCACGCAGCGGAATCGCCAAGAACTGGGCTGAAAATAATCCTCTTGAGGCTGCCGAGCACTTCAAGTCTGCACTCAAAGGTGAAGACGGCGTGACCATCGCCACAGTCCTGACAGATGTCTGGGCCACCACCGACCCCGCTGCTACAGCCGCCTGGATCAATGGCCTCCCCAACTCTGCCGCCA
>JBEBGU010000395.1:0-4733 GCA_040081325.1 Prosthecobacter sp. | reverse complement strand
ATGACGAGATCCACGCCGCCCTGAAAGCCGGAGCCCTCGGCTACCTGCAAAAATCCTCCTCCCGCGACGCCCTGCTCGCCGCCATCCGCACCGTCGCCCGCGGCGAGCGCTCCTTGCCCGCCGACATCGAAAAGCGCCTCCAGGACCGCCTCTCCGAGCCCGAGATCACCCCTCGCGAACGCGAGATCCTCACCCTCGTCACCCGCGGGAACGCCAACAAAGAAATCGCCGCCACCCTCGGCATTGGCGAGGACACCGTGAAGCAGCACGTCAGCCGCATCCTCATGAAGCTGAAGGTGAACGACCGCGCCCAAGCGACAGCGGAGGCTATTCGACGTGGGTTGGTGCAGGTGTAAAACGAACTTCCAAGCTCGTTGGCCTGGAAACGAACTTGGAAGTTCGTTTTACGTCACAGTCTCCACCGTGAGCAGTTTCAGCCCATAGGGCACGAACTTTTCAAAGTCGGCGATGTTCCGCGTCGCCACTGAGGCATCGTGGGTCATGCCACAGGCGGCGATCATGCAGTCCGCGTGAGAGCCGCGTTTACGGCCGGTGTAATGAAACAAGCGTGAAGCCTGCTCGGCCTCTTTCGCGGTGAAATCCAAGATGCGGCCCTCGACGATGGCCTGCACGGCATCCTTTTGCTGCTTGGTGTGCGGACCATTCAAAAACTCCGACCAGGCGATGGCGGATACCGCCAGTTTCTCACCCGACTCCAGCCACCGGCGGATCACCACGATGTGCGGCGATCCGATGGTGACGAGGTCGATGAGAAGATTGGTGTCCAGGTGGATCATACGTCCCACCAGTAGCGTTTGGCCTCGCGCTCAGCCTGCACCTCGTCACGAAAGGCCTCGGCCTCTTGCACGGTGAGACCGCCGCCGTTTTGCAGCCAATCGAGAGCTTGGAGGGGTTTTGGGCATTGGTCTTTCATGTCTTCTTCCTCCTTGATGCGACGCACCGCCCTGCGCATGACCTCAGCCTTTGGGACACGCCATTTCTGCGCGAGCAGATCAAGAGCGCTGAGGGTGAACTGATCCAAAGCCATGCTGGTTCGGGTGAGTGTGTATGCCATGTGGTAACGGGTTATGTATCCGCCATTTTCTTCAAGTTCTTTTTTCGCCCTCACGAAAGTGGTGAGCTTGGGTACTGAAAGACGGCTCGAAGCACCGTTAGGTATGGCGACATGACGCGCTCCGCACTGATCATCCCGCTCCTTTTCACCACCGCAGCACTCGCTCAAAACGACAGCAGCGCGGGCAATGACGCTTCCGACAAGGTCGTCGCCAAACCGGTCATGCAATGGCGCTTTGACGATGCCAAGGAACCTGGCCCGCGAGCGCCGAGGCATCCCGGCTTCGCCAAGGACAACAAGGCCATGCGTTTCAACGGCGATGGCAAAAAGGCGCTGAAGGTGGCGGACAGACCGGAGCTGAGATTTGGGCTGCATGACACCATCACACTGGAGGCATGGGTGATGGCTCCTGGAGCCAGCGGAGTGCCCTACCTCATCGGGAAAGGGCGGCTGGGGACGAAAGAGTTCGGCGGGAACAATCAAAACTACGCGCTGCGGCTGCAAACGGTGAAGGGCGGCGGCGCTCAGATCGGTTTTCTCTTTTACAGCGCGGACGAGCCGGGAAGGAAGGGCGATGGGCATCGTTGGTGGTCCCATAACACCATGCCGCCCCAGGGCTGGCATCACATCGCGCTGACCTACACGTTTGGAAAACCGGAGAGCATCCAGGGCTTCATCGACGGGCGTCCCACCGATGGCGTCTGGGACGCAGGCGACGCGACGGATCGTGCGCCGGTGACGGATGGCGACGCGCTGGTGGTCGGCAGCGGTTACAATCTGACTGCGCCACATTCGTTCGATGGCTGGCTCGATGAAGTGGCCATCTACCGAGGCCCCATCGACATCGAGGCGCTGAAGTCGAAGTATCAGTTCGTCCAGCCACCGCCGCCCATCGCGAAAAAAGAGGTGCCTGCGGGTCGAGTGCTCGTGCAACTGGCCGAGGAAGGAATGCCAGATGCAAACGCGTGGCCGAACGAAGCGCCGAAAGTCGGTGAAACCTACACGGAGGACGTGTTCGGCTTCCTGGATGTGCCGCAGAAGTATGTGGACACCGGCGTGCGCGGCGATCGCCATATCCCCTTTCTTTTTCGGGCCGCCGCCAGCGTGACTTTCCCGAAGGGCAGGCATCGACTGCTGCTGCGGGCCCGTGGGGCCACGAATCTCCACATCGACGGCAAAACCGTGCTCACCACGCCTTTTCCGCCGAGCGACAGCAGCGGCCACCATCTCGTGGCCGAACAGAATGAGTATCTCAATCTCGGCCCCGACTTCCGCTTCGCCCCGCCGGGGAATCGCGAATCGTGGTGCGAGTTTGAAGGCACGGGCAAGCCGCAGTTTTTCGTGCTGGAGACACTGGTGGGCAGCTACATCGGCAAAAACATTCGCAGGCCCGAACTCGGTGAAACCGTCGTCGCCTGGTCACAGCAAGGCACGGAGACCTGGCAGATCGTTACGCCGGGAAAACGCGTGGTGCCTTACAACGACGCGGCCTGGGCCGAATACGAAAAGGAACGCAACGCTCACTACGACGTCATCAACACGAAGAAGCGCGCCGAACTGCGCGCGAAGTCCGATCCTTACTGGGCCAAACGCCGCGAGGCTGCGAAAGCCTGGCTGGCAAAAACAAAGCCGGTTCAGGTGCCTGAATTGCCGCAAAACTTCCCTGCCAGCAACGAGATCGACCATTTCATCGCCACACGCATTGCTGGGGTGAAGGCGCAGGACTCGCACAAAGGCAGCATCGACTACTTCAAAAACATCCAGCCGATTCTCGAAGCCAAGTGTACCGAATGCCATCGCGGCACGAAGGCCAAAGGCGATCTGAAGTTGGACTCCCTCGCGGACGCTGCCGCCGCCATCAAACCCGGCCATCCCGACGCCAGCGAACTCATCGTCCGCATCACTACCGATGACGAAGACGAAATCATGCCGCCGAAAGGCAAGCCGCTAACTAAGGATGAGATCAAGCTGCTCACGCAATGGATCAAGGAAGGTGCGCACTGGCCGGACATCCGCGCGGATCACCTCACGCTCACGCCGCTGGCGGATGATCTGACTTTCCTGCGCCGTGTTTATATCGACACCGTCGGTGTGCCGCCGTCGCTGGAAAAGATCGAGAGAGTAATCCCGGGCTTTAGCCCGTCTGCGTCCACTTCAAGTGATGAAGCGACCGAAAACGGGCTAAAGCCCGCAAATACTCTCAACCGCGCCGCCGTGATCGACCAGCTCCTCAAGGACCCGCGCTGGGCAGACAACTGGATGGGCTACTGGCTGGATGTGCTGGCGGAAAACCCAAACATCCTCAACCCGACGCTGAACAACACCGGTCCCTTCCGCTGGTGGCTCTATGAATCGCTGCGGGACAACAAGCCGATGGATTTCTTCGTCACCGAACTGCTGCGCATGAGAGGCAGCGAGCGTCTCGGCGGACCGGCCGGCTTTGCCACCGCCTCACAGAACGATGTGCCGATGGCGGCGAAGGGTACGATCATCGGCGCGGCCTTCCTCGGCGTGGAAATGAAGTGCGCCCGCTGCCACGACTCACCCACCGGCAAATCGCTTCAGCAAGACCTCTTCGCCGTCGCCGCCATGCTCGGAAAAAAGGAAATCGAAGTGCCAAAGACCAGCAGCGTGCCGATGGACAAGATCCACGCCAGCGGACGCAAGCCGCTCATCCAGGTCACACTCCAGCCCGGCACCAAAGTGCAGCCGAAGTGGCCCTTCGCCGAGTTCTGTGATGAGAGCGCCGCCTCGCTCGCCGGCGATCCTAAGGACACGCGCGACCAACTCGCCACCATGATCACCGCGCCGCAGAACGAGCGCTTTGCCCAGGTCATCGCCAACCGCATCTGGTCCCGCTTCATGGGCCGCGGCATCGTCGAGCCCGTCGATGACTGGGAGAAAGGCAAGGCCACGCATCCTGAATTGCTCAAATGGCTTGGCCGTGAATTCGTGCGCGGTGGTTACGATATGAAGAAGCTCGCCCGCATCATCCTCACCTCGAACGCTTATCAGCGTGCCACTGACAACGTGCTGAAGGAAACCAGCCCGCTCTATACCAGCCCCGCTCCGCGCCGCCTCTATGCCGAGCAGATCGTGGACAGCCTCTTCGCCGCCACCGGCAAACCTTTCAAAACCGAAGAAGTCTGCCTCGACATCGACAATCAGCGCGACCTCAAAAACGCCATCCATCTCGGCAAACCACATCGCAGTTGGATGCTTACCAGCACCAGCAACGAGCGCGACCGTCCCAGCCTCAACCTCCCACGCATCCAGGCCGTCACCGACGTGCTCGGCGCTTTTGGTTGGCGCGGAGCACGCCAAGACCCCACCAGCAAACGCGATGCCGACCCGAACGTCCTCCAGCCTGCTATCCTCAGCAACGGCACCGTCGGCATCTGGCTCACCCGTTTGAGCGACGACCACGGCGTCACCCAGCTCGCCTTGAAGAAGCAGCCCGTGGATCAATTCATCGACCAACTCTTCCTCAAACTCCTCACCCGCCACCCCAGCGCCGAAGAGCGCGAGCTTTACACCAAGCATCTCAGCGAAGGCTACGAGTCACGCATCAGCACCGCCCAGAACGCCGAGATCAAATCCACGCGCACACGCACTCCGTATGTCAGTTGGTCCAACCATCTCGACGCCGAAGCCACCA
>JBEBGU010000394.1:0-4748 GCA_040081325.1 Prosthecobacter sp. | reverse complement strand
ACCCTTGGATGTAGGTGTCAGAGTCAGGGTGGCGGACTTACCGTCAGCTCCTTCAACGACGACCTTCTTTGTGGCTGCGTCGAATTCCTTCAACTTGCCTTCATTGGTGACGACTTTACCGCAGCCAGCGTAAGCGGAGCCGAGGGCGATGGTGGTGATAGCGAGGATGGTGAGTACTTTCTTCATAGTTTGGTGGTGTTTGATGGACTTGGGCAACGAATGCCGTTGCTCTTCATTAAACGATTGTTCATAAACGTTCGTTGCACACAAGACTTATTTTCTCATGCGTATTGCCCTTTTCCTGACTGCCCTGGTTTTTCCCCTGATGATCCACGCCCATGCGGTGCCGGATATTCCCGTGCGGACGTATTTCACGCAGGATGGAAAATGCACGGTCATGGTGGAGGTCGATCCGCGCTGCTTTTCACCCGATCCGAATACAGCTCCATCACTGCTCAAGCCGATCCTGCCGACATTGAGCGAAGCGCGTAAAGCTGAGCTGCGGGCGAAGGCCGCCGAGTTGGTGAAGCGCTACATCGAGTTCCTCTTTGAGCCTGCCGAGGCACTTTCACCAGACTTCAGCTTCGAGTTCACGGGGCATGATCGCGCGCCACTGGCTACGGATGAAGATGTTGTGGTTCTCACGGGTTCATGGGAGACACGAGTGCCGACTGGAGCAGTGTCTTGGCGTATTCGGGCGACCAAGGAAACGCCTCTTGCCGTCGTCTTTCGTAACTACATCGAGGGCATCGAGAATCCCAAGTTCTCTGTCCTGTTTCCTGGTGAGACGAGTTTTCCCTTTGAGTTAAACAAACCCGTCGAGCCGCTTCAGCACATCGTCTTTGGCTCCTGCCTGAATGTCACCGACCACCCGATGCTGAACCGCACGCTCACGTTGCCGATGGATCTGTTCCTTTTCATGGGGGACAACATCTACGCTGACACCACTGACATGGTCATCATGCGGGAGAAATATCACGCGCTCAGCCAGAGCACCTTTTTCCAGGGGCTGCGTCCCAAAGCGCCGATCCTCGCGACATGGGACGATCACGACATGGGACTCAATGATGGCGGTGCCGACTACACCATGCGACCACAGGCTGAGAAGGAATTTTGGGATTGGCTTGGTGAACCCACAGTCTCAAAGCTTCGTCAGCAGGAAGGCGTTTATCAGTCCCGACTCTTTGGCCCAGTTGGAAAGAGTACCCAGGTCATCATGCTAGATACTCGCTACTTCCGCAGTCCGCTGAAGCGCGTGCCCAAGGAGCAAGCAGGGGATGGTGGACGCGCTGTGCCAACTGATGACATCACCACCACCATGCTCGGCTCGGCGCAGTGGGCATGGCTGGAAAAGGTGCTCCAGCAACCCGCCGAACTCCGCATCATCGTCAGCAGCATCCAGTTCGCAGCAGAGGCTTCTGGTAGCGAAAGCTGGGCCAATTTTCCTCATGAGCAAAAGCGCCTTGTTGATCTGATCCAAGGCACCCAGGCCAAAGGTGTCGTCTTTCTCAGCGGAGATCGCCATTGGTGTGAGATGTCCTGCCTCAAAGCAGGCGCGGCTTACCCACTCTACGACCTCACGGCCAGCTCGATGACTCAGATCCATCAGCGCGGCACACCGACACCCAATAAAAACCGAGTCATCGAAAAAACCTACCATCAGCCAAATGTCGGCACTCTAGACATCGACTGGTCGCAGCCTGATGTGCCGCTCACCTTGCGCATTCTAGATGTCGATGGCCAGACGCAGATCGAAAAGCAAATCAGGCTCGCCGAATTGAAGTGAGACCTGAGAGATTAACTTTGGTCAAATAGACAGCCCGCATACTTCCACAGCCTTCTAAATTTCGCTGGATTTCGCTTTTGAGTCGTTCACCTTCGCGGCCCTTCATTCACCGACCAACCCAACAACACCATGTCTGACAAATCCTGCTCCACTCCATGCTGCCCCCGCCTTGATCTTGCGTTCGCCAATCTGATCACACGCCTCTGGGTCGGCATGCGTCTTTTCATGGCAGGTGTGGATAAATTCCGCTCAGGCGATGGAGCTGCCGCCACATTCAATGCAGGCAACTACGAGACAAAAACAGGCGTGATCGCCAAGCTCATGACGGACAATAGTTTTCTGCCAACCTTCCTGCCGCCGTCCGCCATTGATGCTTATGCTCACGGCATTGGCTACGCGCTTCTATTCGTCGGCGTCTGGGTGGTGCTCGGTTTGTTCAGCGAACTCTCTCTTCTCGCTGCTGGTCTGACTTTCCTTTCCCTTGGCTTTGGTCTCGCGGCACTGCCAGATGACACGGAGCTCGGTGTGAACATCGGCATCGGCATTGTCATCACTTACCTTGCATTGACGACTGCGAAGCACGGCTTCCTTTCCCTCGATGGCATTCTTCGTGTTAAAAAGAAAAGTGCAGACGCCTGATCTTAGACAGGACGTACACCTCGCATCCATCCTATGAGCACCGAGATCTCTTCTTCCCAGCCTACCGGCTTGTCCAAGTTCATGGACCGCCGCTCTTTCCTCCGCACCAGCGCCGTCAGCGGAGCCGGTGTTTACCTCGCCACCAGCAAGAGCGCCATCGCTCAGGGTGAGCAGGCAGGTCGCACCATCAAGTGTGCCCTCGTCGGTTGCGGTGCCCAGGGCGACCGCCTGCGCGCGGCGGCTTCCCAGATCTCTTCCGGCATCCAGTGGGTGGCCGTTTCAGACATCCGTGAGGACAAGCGCCGCGTCATGGCCCGCTACATGGAGCTTCAAAACAAGCATCAGGTCACAGGCCCAGTGACTCAGTTTGAAACCATCGAGGAGATGCTCGACAAGCAGACCGACATCGAAGCCGTCTTCATCGCCACTCCAGACTTCCTGCACGCACCGTTTTCCCGCATGGCACTGTCGAAAGGCAAGTCGGTGTATTGTGAGAAGATGATGTCCAACACCATCGAAGGTGCCCGTGACATGGTGAAGGCAGGTCGTGAGTTCAACGGCATCTTCCAGATCGGTCATCAGCGTCACTCGAACCCGCGTTACATCCATTTGCGTGAGCAAGTCATCAAGAAAGCAGGACTCCTGGGTCGCGTGACGCACTGTTACGGTCAATGGAATCGCGGCGTCTCCGCCAGCACGCCATTAGGTGCGCCAAAGAAGAACCCTGTCTCCCCTGAGTTGCTCGCCCGCTACGGCTACGGCAGCATGGAGGAGTTCCTCAACTGGCGCTGGTTTGCTAAATACGGCGGCGGTCCGATCTCCGATCTCGGGGCGCATCAGATCGACATGTTTAACTGGATGTACGAGACCACTCCGGTGTCTCTTTTTGCCTCTGGTGGAGTCGATTACTATGATGGCACTCCCGGAGCAGACGGCGCTCCCAAAGCCAAGTTTGAGCTGCCTGACAACGTCATGTGCCTCTATGAATACAAGCTGCCGACTGGCACCATGCGCGCCTATTATCAGGTGCTCACCACCACTGGCAGCCAGGGCTACTATGAGAAGCACATGGGCGTGAATGGCTCAGCCATCATCTCAGAAAGCCCCACCTCGAACCAAGTCTATGCCGAGCCTGGCCAAGACTGGAGTCAGTGGACCACGGGTGACAATCCCGTGCTGGTCAAAGCCCCAGACAACATCAAAAACAAGTTCTGGGAACACACCCGCAACTGGGCCAAGCCCGCCCCTAAATCCTACGCCGTCTCTGGCGTGGCCAAGGCCGTGGCTGATGCTCGTGAGTCCAAGGCACTTGATCCATGGGAAATCCCAGTCACCCTCAGCGTCTATCCTCACACACCGCACGTCGCGAACTTCATCGAGTCTGTGCAGACGAAGAAGCCAGAGCATCTCACCTGCAACGTCATGGATGCCTTCAAGTCCTGCGTCACCGTCCTCAAAGCCTACGATTGCTTGAAGACCAACCAGAAATACACGTTCACGCCTGAAGACTTCACCGTCTAATCACGTCCATCAGATTCGTTACTTAGCCATATCCCCCACATGAAACACACCACCCTCGCCATCGCTGCTATCGCAGCTTTCAGCACCGCCATTTCCGCTCAGGAGATGGAAGAAATTAAACTTGAATTCCCAAAGCCGATGTTCATTGGCACGCCGGTTCCAGCTAAGCTGCCGAATCTTGAAACACCTGATCCATCCAAGATCGTGAAGACCTTCATGGCACCGAAAGGCACCGTGAATCTTGCCAAAGACCAGGCCGTCACTTCCAGTGATCCGGCTCCGATCATCGGCGATCTGCCACTCGTCACGGATGGTGATGCCGACGGCTCTGATGGCTGCTTTGTCGAACTCGCTCCTGGACCCCAGTGGGTGCAGATCGACCTCGGCGCTCCTGTGAGCATCAACAAGATCGCCATGTGGCACTACCACAAGCAAGCCCAGGCTTATGTCGATGTCGTCGTTCAGGTTTCTGATGACAAAGAGTTCAAGACCGGTGTCACCACCGTATTCAATTCCGATCATGACGACACCCTCAAACTCGGTGCTGGCGCTGACCCAGCTTACATCGAAACCAACCACGGCCGCGTCGTGGACGGCAAGAACACCAAGGCCCAGTTCGTCCGCCTCACCAGCAATGGTAACACCTCCAACGAGATGAACCATTACTGCGAAGTGCAGGTCTTCGGCGTTCCCGGCAAATAAGTCTCTCGGCCACTAGCCGACCATTCATCAACCGCCGCCGGAGTGATCCTGCGGCGGTTTTTTTTGTACTGATTGATGAGGCGCTTGTTCGCGTGAAAAC
>JBEBGU010000393.1:0-4753 GCA_040081325.1 Prosthecobacter sp. | reverse complement strand
CAAGCGCCCGGTGCTCGACTACAACCACAGCGAGGGCAGCGCCATCATCGGTGGTTATGTCTATCGCGGCGCGGCCTTTCCCGAGCTTCAGGGGAAATATCTGTTTGCCGACAATGTGGTGAACAAGGTGTGGGCGATGAATGAAGGCACCACGCCAGCCACGAAGACACTGCTCACCACCGTGCCCACCGGCCCCGGTCCTGACAGCGGCCGCAGCTACATCGGCATTTCGAGCTGGGGCGTGGATAGCGACGGTGAAGTCTATATCTGCCGCTTGAGCAGCACCGCTGGCACGATCATGAAACTTCAACGCGGTTCCGCCCCGAGCGCACCGTTGCCGACGACGCTCAGTGCCACGGGTCTGTTCAGCGATGTCCCGGCGTTCATTCCCTCGGACAAACTTATCCCTTACACCATCAACGCCCCGTTTTGGTCCGACAAAGCCATCAAGTCGCGCTGGCTCACCGTTCCCTCCGGCACGACCATCGGCTTCACTCCCACCGGAGACTGGAGCTTCCCAGCGGGTAGCGTCGCGGTGAAACATTTCGACCTGGCAACGGACGAGACCAACAGCGCCGTGCGCAAGCGATTGGAAACCCGCGTGCTCTTGAAAATGGCCAGCGGCGGCTCCTATGGCGCGACTTACAAATGGCGTGCCGACAACAGCGATGCCGATCTCATCAATGAAGGCGTCACGGAGATCGTGCCCATCACCATCCCGTCCGTCGGCACCTTCACTCCGGCGGACATCGGCAGCCCCGGTGTCGCGGGCAGCACCACGGTGAACGGCACCACGCTCACCGTGACTGGCGGCGGCTCCGACATCTGGGGAAACAGCGACCAGTTCCACTTCGCGCATCAGCAGCGCACGGGCGACTTCGACATCACCATGAAGGCAACGTCCTTCACTCCCGCTGTGCTTTATTCCAAGTTCGGCCTCATGGCACGCGAGTCCCTGGACGCGAACTCGCCGCATTACTTCATCTTCGCCTGGGCCAGCAATGCCGGACGCGGAGCGAACACGAGCGGCTATGAAGATCACTACCGCACCACGGCTGGTGGCAACACCACGGCCACCTATCCAGCCGCAGGGACACATCTCGTGAGCTATCCTAACGGCTGGCTGCGCATGGCTCGCAAAGGCAACACCTTCATCAGCTACACCAGCGCGGATGGCGCAAACTGGGCCGAGTATGGCCGCCAGACTCTCGTGATGCCCAACACGCTCTATTTCGGCATTGCGATGAACGCGCACGACAATGGCCTCGCCGCCACCGGCACCATCGAGCTGCAAACGACCCGCCTCCAGCCCTGGTATTATCCGAGCCGCACCGACTGCACGACCTGCCACAACAACAACGCAGGCGGCGGCTTCATCGGGCCGAACACGCGACAGTTTAACAAAGACCATGCCTACACCGGCACCGGCGTGACCGACAACCAACTGCGTGCCTTCAATCACGTCGGCATGTTCAACACGACGCTCGATGAACCCACGATCCCGACTTACCAGAAGCTCGCGCATGTGAACCAGACCAGCGAGTCGTTGGAAAAACGCGCCCGCAGCTATGTGGACACGAACTGCGCGAACTGCCACCGCCCCGGCGGTGTGCCCGCACTGTGGGACGCGCGCTTTGACACGCCGCTGGCAAACCAGGGCATCATTTATGGCTCCGTCGGCACCACGCTCGGCCTCGTGAACCCGCGCGTCATCGTGCCGCAGTCCACCAGCCGCTCCATGATGCACCACCGCATTGATCGCGTGGGTGCCAACCAGATGCCGCCCATCGGGCGCAATCTGGTGGATGAGGTCGGTGTGCAGCTCATCACCGACTGGATCAACAGCCTCCCGGCCAATGATCCGCCTGTCGTCACGCTCACCTCGCCGATCAACGGAGCCAATGTCATCACGCCCAATCCCGTCGCGCTCGAAGCCACAGCCTCGGATGCGGACGGCATCGTGCGGGTGGAGTTCTTCGATGGCACAACCAAGATCGGCGAGGACACCACCGCGCCTTACGCCTTCTCCCACAGCGGCATCACCGAGGGCACGCACACACTCTTTGCTCGCGCTTACGACAGCGGGAACAACTCCGCTGACAGCGCCAGCGTGACCATCACCGTCACCGAGCTGCCCGGACTCGTGCGGGCGAAGGTCAACTTCCAATTGGCCGCAGCAGCCGTGCCTTCCGGTTATGTAGCGGACTCTGGACTGCCCTATGCAGCGCGTGGCAATGGTATGACCTACGGCTGGAGCCGCGACAACACGGTGGACTCGCGCGAGCGCAACCTTAACGCGGACAAGCGCTACGACACGCTCGTCCACATGCAGAAGGATCACGGCGGCGGCGATGTCACCAGCACCTGGAGCATCGCGCTTCCGAACAGCAGTTACTCGGTCCATGTCGTCACTGGCGATGCATCGGCCACCGACGGCGTCCAGTCCGTGATCGCGAATGGCGTGGCGCTGACCACCGGCACGCCTGCGGGACAAAATTTCTATGAAGCCACCGCCACCATCGCCGTGACCAACGGTCTGCTCACCATCTCGCCCGCTGCTGGCGCGAACAATGCCAAACTTTGTTATGTGGACATCAGCGAGATGGCTCCAAGCAATGGCAATCAGCTTCCTGTCGTCACCTTGACCGGAGTATCGCCAGAGTTTCCGACCATCGGTGCCTCCGCCAAACTTAGCGCCACCGCGAGCGATCCCGACGGCACCATCACGAAGGTCGAATACTACGCGAACGGCGTGAAGATCGGTGAAGACGACACCGCGCCTTATATCTTCTCCTGGACGGGCTACACCGCTGGCACCTACCACATCACCGCCCGCGCCGTGGACGACGACGGATCTGCGGCCACATCATCCAGCGCGATCATCGTGCCCGTATTCAGTCCGGGCCAGACCGGGCTCTATGCGCAGTATTACAACGCGGCAGACTTCACCAGCTTCGTCCTCGCACGCGTGGAGCCGACACTGAATGCCAACTATGGCAATGCTGCCCCGGTGGCGGGCATGGTGGTGGACAACTTCAGCACTCGCTGGCGCGGGCGGTTGCTCTCGCGTGATCCCGGCACCTACACGCTCAAATTTTTCGCCGATGACGGCGTGCGCGTGTGGCTGGACGGCGCTTTGGTGATCGACCGCTGGGGTTACGATCCCGGAGCCGTCACCGCCACCGTCACGCTCACTGGAAACTCGCTGCACGAGCTGCGTGTGGATCACCGCGAGGACGGCGGCGGAGCGCTGATCCAAATGTTGTGGAGCGGCCCAGGTTTTGCCGAGGAGATTGTGCCCACCACGAACCTCATCACCCCCGCTACCGGCGTCCCGAGCGATCAACTCGCGGGCACGATCATCGGCACCAATGGCTCTTGGAATAACGATCCCAACTCCACCAAAGCAGCGGTGTTCGACGGCAACTTGAACACCTTCTACGATGCGCTCGAAGCCGACGGTGCATGGGCCGGACTCGACCTCGGCGCGGGCAACAGCCGCATCATCACCGAAGTCCGTTATTGCCCGCGTGCGGGCAGCGGCGGGCGCATGGTCGGTGGTCTCCTGCAAGGTGCCAACACAGCGGATTTCAGCGACGCGGTGACACTCCATACCGTGGCCGAAGCGCCCCCGCCCGATGGCGTCCTCACGTCGCATTCCATCACCAGCAGCACGGCCTTCCGTTACCTGCGCTATCTGAGTCCGAACAATGGCTTCTGCAATGTCGCGGAAGTGGTCTTCTTCGGCGCGGACGCATCATCGCCCGTGCCCCTGAACCTCATGGCGACCGCAGGGAATGCACAGGTTGGCCTGTCGTGGCTGCCTTCCGCCAATACCACCGGCTACAACGTCAAACGCTCCCTCGTGAGCGGCGGGCCTTATGCAACAGTCGCGAACAACGTCGCGGTCAACAACTTCACCGACACCGCGCTGACCAACGGCACGACGTATTTCTACGTGGTGTCAGCGCTCAATGGCGGTGGCGAGACTGCGGACTCCGCCGAAGTCAGCGCCATGCCATTCACCCCCGCGCCAGCAGGACTCGCCGCCATCGCTGGCAATGCCCAGGTCGCCCTCACCTGGAACAGCGTCAGCGGCGCAACCGGCTATGATTTAAAACGCGGCACCGCTCCCACCGGCCCCTTCACCACCCTCGCGGCCAATCTTCCCGGCACCGCCTACACCGACACGAGCGCGGCGAACTTCAACCTCTACTACTACGTCCTGGCCACACTCCATCCCTCCGGGAACAGCGCCGACTCCACCGCCGTAAGCGCCGTGCCGCTGCCGCCGAAGCTCACCGGCACGGTGATCGGAACCACGGGCTCCTGGAACAACGACCCCAACGCCACACGCGCAGCGGTTTACGACGACAACCTCAACACCTTCTTCGATGCGCTCGAAGCCAATGGAGCCTGGGCAGGCCTCGACCTCGGAGCCGGTGCCAGCAAGCAAATCGCCGCCATCCGTTTCGCACCACGCGCCGGTTACACCGGACGCATGAACGGCGGCACGTTCCAGGGGGCGAACAGCGCCGACTTCAGTGATGCCGTCACCCTCCACACCTTGACCGGAGCACCCACTGCGGGCTTTACCTCGCAGCTCGTCAGCAACGCAACAGCGTTCCGCTATGTGCGCTATCTCTCGGCCAACGGCGGCTTCTGCAACGTCGCCGAAGTGGAGTTCTATGGAGCGGATGTCCTCCCAGCCGCGCCTACGGGCCTGATCGCGACTGCGGGCAACATGCAGGTC
>JBEBGU010000392.1:0-4774 GCA_040081325.1 Prosthecobacter sp. | reverse complement strand
CTGGCAGTGAGTCCGTGATGCCGCTGCCCAAAGATTTCAAATCGTTGCTCATCAAGCGAAATGACTTCTCCTTCGACCCCAGCACCGGCGATGTGCGCCTCGAATCCGGCGGCGCGCGCTTCGGCAACACGTTTGATGATTGGGGCAACCGCTTCCTGTGCAACATCCGCAATCCCTGCCAGCACGTCGTGCTGCCGTATCGCTACCTCGCGCGGAATCCGTATCTCGTGGTGCCTTCGGCATTGAATGACTGCGCCGAGGCCGGCGATCAACTGCCCGTCTATCGCACCAGCCCCGCCGAGCCCTGGCGCGAGTTCCGTGCGAAACGCTGGGTGCAGGAAGGCAGCACATTGCCGAAGAGCGAACTCGTAGGCGCCGGTGTCGTCACTTCCAGCGCCGGTATCACCGTCTATCGCGGTGATGCGTCTCCAAACGAGTATCGAGACTTTGCTTTCGTCGCTGATGTGGCGGGCAATCTCTTCTACCGCATGAAGCTCGTGCCCGATGGCGTCACCTTCAAAGCCGTGCAGGTCGATGGCAAAAAGAACTTCTGCACCAGCGACGACCTCTGGTTCCGCCCCGTCAATTTCGTCAACGCCCCCGACGGCTGCCTGCATGTGTGTGACATGTATCGCGAAGTCATCGAGCACCCCTGGAGCATACCGGATGACATCCACGCCGCCGTGGACCTGCTACGCGGTCGTGACAAAGGCCGCATCTGGCGGCTCGCTCCCCGTATTGTAGTTCCGCCTTCAGGCGGTTCTGAGAATGCACCGGCTAAAGCCGGTACTACAATACGAAGCACTCCAAAGCTCAGCACAGCCGGCACGACCGAACTCGTCGCCCTGCTCGATCATCCGAACGCGTGGCATCGTGAGACAGCGCAGCGATTGTTGTTTGAGCGGCAGGACAAGACCGCGCAGGAACCGCTGCGGGCGATGGCATCCAACGGAAGTTCCGCCCAGGGTAGAATCCATGCGCTGTGGAGCCTCGAATCTTCTGGAGCCATCGGCCCGCCGTCTTCTGTGGACTTCCGCGCTGCTGGACGGTTATCGGAGGCGAGTCCGCCGAAGAATAAAAAGATCTGGCTGGCCGACGCCGGTCTTTCCCAGGCCGGCTACGCGTTGCTTCTGGAAGCAGCGCACGACCGCGATGCCAGAGTGCGCCGTCAGGCCGTGCGAATGCGGCCTGAAGCACTGCTGGCTCCGCGCGAAACGTCCGAGCTTTATAGTCTGAGAACAGACGCTGACAAATTCCTCCGTGATCCCGATCTGGCGGTGAAGATCGAAGCACTCCTAGCACACAGCCTGGTCTTCAGTCCGGCGGCTCTGCCTCGATTTGGGGAGCTTTGCATCGAGCATGATCAGCAGCCCCAGGTGCTCCAAGCGGCGCTGCTGGCCTGCGCGGAGTCGTCGTTTCCCATGTTCCAGACGGTGTTGAAATCACCCAGGCTCGAACAATCAGAGGCTCTCCAGACTTTCCTCTGTGATCAGGCCGCGATGATCGGGCGCGCCTTCAAGAAAGGCGACCCTGATGCTCCCTACCATGTGATGCATCACCTCGTGCTGCGAGGTACGCCCGATGCTTTCAGCCGCCGCATTGTGCATTCGCTAGCTTCCGCTCTGCGTGGCAGTGGTTCTTCTCTCGATGAAGCTGCAGTGAAGGCGATGACGGACTCCGAATCACGCTCGTGGCTGGTGAAATTGAAGTCCGATGTGCTCGAAGACTTGAAGGATCAAAACAGGTCCGTGGAAGCGCGCGTCGTGGCTCTAAGCCTGCTGCCCGACCTGGCCCAGGCTGCGGATGCCATGCCAAAGCTCACCGCTTTCCTCGCACCGACACAACCCACCGAACTCCAGCTTGCCGCGCTTGAAGCACTTGGCTCCTACCGTGAGCCCGCTGTCGCTGACATGCTCATTGACGCATGGTCGAAGCTCACACCTGCACTCCGCGACAAGGCCACCACTCTTCTGCTCTCACGCACAGATCGCATCGCGAAGCTCCTGGATGCCATTGAGGCAAAGCGGATCACCCCCGCGCAGCTCAGCTTGGCGGCGAAGGCGACGTTGGGAAGGCAGAAGACTCCGGCGCTGGCGGAGCGGATTGCGAAACTGATCGGCGATGGCGGTTCATCGAATCGCAAGGCGGTGATCGCGAAATATGAGTCGGTGATGTCCCTGGCGGGCGATGCGGCACGCGGGGCGAAGGTTTATGAAGCAGTCTGCATGGTCTGCCATAAGAGCAGCGACAAGGGCAACGATGTCGGTCCGCATCTCGGGACGATCAAGGCCTGGCCGGTGGAGCAGATTCTGACGAACGTGCTCGATCCGAACCGGGAGGTGTCTCCGAACTTTGCGCTCTACATCGTGGAGACGAATGACGGCAGGACACTGGTGGGCCTGATTGCGAGTGAAACGGCGGGCAATTTGACGCTCAAACGCGCGGACGGCGGGACGGACACGGTCTTGCGCAGCGAGATCAAGTCGCTGACCAGCCCAGGCATCTCCCTGATGCCGGAGGGTCTGGAGGCGGCGATCACGCCGCAGCAGATGGCGGATTTGATCCAGTTTCTGCGGCAGTGAGGCACTCAGAATGAGGGAATCCTGATTGTCAGCATCGCCTGACCTGCGTCTTGACGCCGAATGATGAAGCCGTCATCTTCGGCGCGTTGCCCGCAGGTGTTCTATGGGTATTTTTTATCACATCCGATCATGTCTGTCTGCTTTTGGCGAAGCCTCATTTTCATCCTCTCGACAAGCGTGCTGGCATCTGGCCAAGACGCCCCAAAAGCGCAGCCCGTGATCGGCACGGGTGAGGCCGTTAAGGAGACGAAGAACAAAGATCTGGCGGCAACTCTGAGCACCCAAAAGGAGGCGCGAACGATGCGTCTGAGCATCCCGGCTCCGCGTGGTCAGATCGTGGATCGCAACGGCATCGCCTTGGCGCAGAATCGGGTGGTCTATTACTTGGCTTTGAATTTTCCGTTCATGGACAAAGCGACGCCGGAAAAGATTCTAGATTTTGCCAAAGAGAAGATCGCTCTAGCCAATCAAGCTCTGGGTAAGACCTGGAGTCTGCCGGATGATAAGTTGATCAACCATTATCAAAATCGACGCTGGTTGCCGCTGCTTTTTTCGATCGAGGAAGGCATCAATGTGGAGCTGTCCCGAGAAGAGCAAAAGAAGCTGACGCCACTGCTGGAGCAGGGATCACTGCTGTTACAGCCTGCATACATCCGCTATTACCCGAAAGAGGACACGGCCTGTCATATCCTCGGCTACACGGGCAAGACACGCAAACTGCCTGAAGGCCCGATTGTCGATGGCGACCCACTATTTGAAGAGATTGAGGGCCGTGATGGTCTGGAGATCACCTTTGATTCCGTTTTAAAAGGCATCCCCGGAGAGATCAATCTGCTCTTTGATGCCGAAGGTAAATTGCTATCAGATGAAGTGCTGCGCCGCCCATCTCCAGGCCGCACGGTGGTGACGACACTCGACTACCATTTGCAAAAGTATGCGGAAAACGCGCTGAAGAAAAACGCGCGTAATGGCGGCGCAATGGTGATCATGGATGTCCGCAATGGTGACATCTTAGCCCTGGCTTCGAACCCGACTTTTAATCCCAATGAATTTGTTTTCGGCATCCGCAGCAAGCGCTGGGAGGAGCTGGGCAATGATCCGAGGCAGCCACTGCTGGCACGCTCTTTTCGTGGTGAATATCCGCCTGCTTCGACTTTCAAAATCGTCACTGCACTCGGCGCACTTGAGAGTGGTAAGGTGACGCCCAGCACGTCCTTTTACTGCGGCACGGATCTGCTGATCGGCGACCGCTACTTTCACAATCACAACACCAAGTCGGATGAAGGTGACATGAATGTAATCACGGCCATCAAGCGCTCCTGCAACACATGGTTCTACCAGGCCGCGCTCGCCACTGGAGCGGATTATGTGACTGACATGGCAACGCGCATGGGATTCGGTGAGCGCACTGGCATCCCACTCAAAGCAGAAGGTAAGGGCAACGTGCCGACGAGTGCTGACCACAAAATCCTCGGCGGCGAGCTAGCGAATATCGCCATCGGGCAAGGCGCGGTGACGGCGACTCCTTTGCAGGTTTGCCAGTGCATGGCGGCACTCGGTGATGGGTCGAATCTAAAACAACCGCGCCTCGTGAAGCAGGTGCAGACCATCGGTGAAGTCATCGTAGAAGCCTATGAGCCTAAAGTGCGCCGCCAAGTGAACCTCAATGCCATCGCGCGTGACGCCGTGGTCAAAGGCATGGTGGCGGTGGTTTCTGGCAGCGGTGGAACGGGACATGCCGCAAGCATCAAGCAGGCACAAATCGCAGGCAAGACAGGGACAGCGCAGTGGCGGATCGCTAAAGAGCAAAACCTTGCCTGGTTCACTGGTTTCCTGCCAGCCAGCCAGCCTGTGCTGGCCTTTTCCGTGGTGTATGAAGGCCGGCCTGGTGAGAGGGTCAGCGGCGGTGGCTTGGCAGCTCCGATCGTGAATGAAGTCTTCTCCAAATACTATGAGGGTGCGCCTGCTGATGATCCGCTGGTGGCTGCTATGAAAGACGTGCCACAGGCGCTTGCACTTGATGAAGGAGAGCTTGATGGCAGTAACTCTGGACGGCCTGATGAGCAAGTCGAACGAGCCAATATTCCGCCGCCTCAAGCGCAGCCCGAGCAGCGGACGCTGGGTGGGTTTTTCAGGAAACTTTTCAAACGATAATCATGACCATTCAAGTCGCTACCCTTTGTGATTCCGCC
>JBEBGU010000391.1:0-4783 GCA_040081325.1 Prosthecobacter sp. | reverse complement strand
GTTTGGCGCTGACGGTGTGGTTACTTGGGAGTGCGAACAAACAAGCACTCACAGCCATTCACCAAACGATGCAGGGGATATCAACCCCGTTTTCAGATAATGGGTCAACTCCGCTCCCTGCACCCGCTCGACCAGTCGCTTGGTGAGCTGCGCTAGCAGGCCTTGGTCCCCTATGGTCGCCTCCGGAGAGTGTCCGCTTTTGGTGATCAACATACTCACCAGAACGCTCGATGGCCAGTCTCTGCGAGATACCCTGGGCGGCATGGCTCGGGACATCCTCACTAGCACCTCGATCAAACTCACCATCGGGGGTAAAGGTGACGAAAAAAACATTCCTGATGTCATCGGTGGCAATCTACTCATGATCGCCAAAGAAGCCGTCACCAACGCCCTTATGCACGCATCAGCGAAGCGCCTCGACTTCATGCTGGACTACGATACCGAAGCGGTCACTCTCACCATCCGCGATGACGGTTGCGGCTTTACGCCTAGCGAGGCTCCAGGCCCACATGAAGGCCACTTTGGACTCGTCGGCTTCAAGGAGCGCACCGCGCGTATTTTCGGTCAAATGGACATCCGCAGCAGCCCAGGCTGCGGCACGACGATCACCATCAGCTCACCCGTGATTCACCCCACCAGCTCGGCGCGGGTGAAAGCAGCAACGACTGGGTAGCCTTTGCTTTCGATGTTTTGGCGACCGCCCTCCTGGCGATCGACTAGGATGAGTGCGAAGGCAACTTTGCCGCCTTCTTCTTCGATGGCTTGAATGGCCTTCAGCGTAGAGTCACCTGTGGTGATGACGTCATCGACAACGACGACGAGTTGATCGGGGTTGAAGTTCCCCTCGATGCGTTTGCCACGGCCGTGACCTTTGGGTTCTTTGCGGACGACGAAGGCCTGAATGGGCGTGGCATCTCCAGCCAGACTGGAACTGATGGCGACGGCGAGCGTGATGGGATCAGCCCCCATGGTGAGGCCGCCGAGGGAGCCGATGCTGAGTCCACGCGCGGCTTCTTCTTTTCTCAAGAGATCATGCAAAACGCGACCGACAAGGACGGCTCCGCGTGCATCAAGCGTGGTGACTCGGCAATCGACATACAGATCACTTTCTTTCCCAGAGGCGAGGGTGAATTTGCCGGTCTTGATGGATTTGGCACGGAGGATCTGGGCGAGTTCAGCACGGTCGGATTGGAGGGACATCCTCTGGATTTAGCGGAACGCGGCGCAGACGCAAGAAAAGGGTTTCTGTAGATTCATGGATTGACATCTTGGCATCTTCTTGGCTAAAGGTTTTCACCCATGCACTTATCCGCCCTCCTGCCATTTAGCCTGCGGATAAACTTCATCGGGTTGCTGAGCCTGTGCACCTCATTCTCGTTAAGCCATGGCCAAACAACGAGTGCTGAGCCGCCTGCTCTTGTGTTTAATGGACAGGCACTGAAGCTTGCGCAGACGCTGGACCTGCCTGCATCACACTACACGGGCGGAGATGGAATTTTGACCCTGGAAACCGGGAACGCTGGTCGCGCGAGCCTGCGAGTGAGTGCAGGCACCCTGATCGAAAATGTGCTGATCCGTGTCGAAACGGGGAGCGACCTGACCATCAAAGGGGCGCTACTCAGACGGTGTACGATTGAGGTGCAACCCAAATGCTCCGTGCATATTGAGGACTCCTGCCTGCAAGATTGCGACTTTATCGGCCAAGGGGATTCAAAAACGGGATTCGCGGCCTGGAAGATAACGAACAGTGTCATTGCCAAAGGTGCGTGCAGAGCAGCGATCAATCGTTTGGGAATCGAAATGCAAGACTGCGTGGTGATCGGTCAAAAATGGCCCAGGATTGGCCTGAAGCCTGACTCGGCTGGCGGCACTAGTCTGGTGGATGCCGCGCGCAACCCGCGGATTCGATACACACGCTTCTTGGAGTGTACGCTCCAGCCGCTGCAATTCCACGCGATGTCACACTGCACGTTTGAGAAATGTACGGCCTCGGGATTTGATGCCGCAGGTGCGCCTGACGCATCGACCAGCGACGTGATCCTGCCGGCGCGCTGGCTTTCGGGCACGCCTAGCACGCTGGTGGAGAGACTCTCCAAAGGTGTGCGGGTGCAAGCGGTGAAGGATGAATTTCCAGGTGGTTGCCAGTTGTCTTACAAATGGAATGGGGAGGCAATCGAGATGGATAGCATCAAAGAAAATGCGATCGCCACGCCCCTCTCAAGGATCATCAGTGGCGCTGGAAACATGGTCTCTGGCAGTGCAGCACCCGCGCCTGGAGAGCCTACTGAAAAGCAGGTGAAGCTGAAACAGACTTTCATCAATGGCCTGCTGGTGATGCCGCTCGCTTCCGGGAAAGAAGCGGGCCAAGTATCGAAGATGAATCTGACGACCGTCGAAGGCGGAGGCAACGTGCGATTCAATCAGGGTGTGGGTGGTGATATGATTCAGTCACTGCATGAGGTGCAGAAATTCATGCAGCTTCGTCACAACGGCTTCCCTCCATTCATTGATTTTGAACTCTCTTTTGAAGAGAAGTATTCTGAAAAAGATGGCCCATCTGCCGCAGTCGCCTGTGGTCTTTTGTTAGAGTCTTCGATCACGGGAAAAACTTGGGACCCCGCGTTTGCTGTGACCGGTGATATGAATGCTGATGGCTCAGTTCAGCCCATCGGTGGTGTGGGGGCCAAGATCCGTGGAGCCACGAATGGTTCATGCAAAATCATCGCGGTTCCTTCAAAAAATGAGATCGCTGTGACTGATCTCGTGATTCAAGACGGGCCAGCGGCACTGGCCAAGATCTGCGTCTTTACCATCAAGACATTTGAAGAAGCGGCGGCACTCGCCAGCCCTGAGAGACAGCTGGTGCTAGCCCAGGCGGTGACTGAATTTGAAATCATCCGGACCGTCCTCCAGCGTGACCCCCGAATGCTGATGCAGATCCTGCGAACACCCCAGGCCACCGCTCGTCTGGACGCTATTTTACAGAAAGCGCCGCACTGCCTATCCGCCAAACTTCTTCTCATGAGTGCGCGCGGCACCATCCCGAAAACTCTCTCCATTTCCGGCTCAATCCAAGCGGTTGATGGAAGCGCTCAGGGGCTAGTGAAGGCCGCCACGAATGATGAGGCGGTCAATCCTGGGGGCAGTCTCAAAGAAGATGAACTGCGCTCCACCGTGACCGTCCTGCGGAATCTGAGACCCAAGTTGGATACCCGCGTATGGAGTTATGTGGATGCGCTAGTGAGCATCGGCGAAACTGCTCGTGCTCAAGTACTGAATCCTTCCCGCTCAGGTGCCGGACTCAATGAATTCCTGCAAAAGATGAATCGTAGCGGCGCTGCGTTACGGGCGGCCAAGCAGTCGCTGATGAGTGACCCCCAAGTCATCGAAGAGCTAGGTCTTTGAAGACGATCAGGACTTGAGCGCAGCGTAGTTTTCCCGACAGTCTAAGCTTTGCTGCCCATGCCCTTCCGAACTGTCATGCTCAATCTTTCGATCACTGCCGTGCTGGTGCTGGTGATCGTTCTTGGCGGTATCCTGCTGAGAGAAAGCAAGTCCAAGGTGGTGCCAGCGGTGAAGGTGCCGGTGGCAGGCGTGCCAGGACAAACACTGCCTGATGAGGGTGGTGTACCCAAAGAGGCGGTGGATCGGTTTCAAATTTTGCCCTCGCCAGCACTGGTGGAGAGCCGGGCCAATGAGGCTGACACGCTGCGTATCCGTTATGGCAATGAGGAGCACATCTTTGTGCTCTACTTTGCAGACGCGCTAGAGACGACCATGAATCACCCACAACTGGTCGCGGAACAGGGACGCTACTTTGGTAAAGCCGCAGACAAGACGATACTCGAAGTCGGAAACGAAGCGGCTGTGTATGTGGCGCAGTTGCTGAAGGATCAGCATTTCAATGTGCTAACAAAATGGGAGCGCGTGCCGAATACGGTGCGCTACTATGCCGTCATCAAGGTTCAGCAACCTAGCGGTCCGGTGTATCTGGCGGATCTACTGATCCGCAAAGGCTATGCCTGGGTGCACGGCATCCCAACAGAACTGCCAGACGATAAACGTGACCTGCCAACGTATGTGGTGGAGCTCAGCACTCTGGCCAAAAAGGCGCGCGAGTCGAAGGCGGGAATCTGGTCAAAGGTGACGAACTAAAGGTTCCGTCTCACTTTGGCGGCTGGGTGCCTTCGATCACTTTACCCTGCTTCAAACGTGTGCGGAGCTTGGCCCAGAAATCTTCATCGTCATCCGACGGCCCTGTGGCTGGCAGGCTTGTGCTAGGCTTGATGTTAGGCAGCACAGGCACTTGTAATGAAGTTCCACCATCGCTGCGAGCATCTGCAAGCGAGTGCCCATAGGGCGAAAAGAGGCGCGTCGGGATGGGGTATTTTTGAAAACTGGTCTGAAGGACGCGGTGTTTGTTGATGAAATCCGTCGGGCTGTAGTAGTTCGTGTTATCACGAGCGAACTGACTGCGATTCATGCCGATGCGGAGGTTTTTGCGCATCTCAAAATGCAGATGCACGGCATACATGCCGTTGTTGCTGCCCATGGCTCCGATAAGTTGGCCCTTTTCAACGACCTGGCCGACTCTGCCAATGCGCTGATGTAAATGCCCATATTGGCTGTCCACCATGGCGATCTTGCCCGTCTCATCACGATAGGCATGCCTGACAACAATGCAGTTACCCCAGCCAGCACCGATATTTTCAGAGATGACCACAACACCACGTGCCGTGGCATAAATGGGAGCACCTAAATCGCTATCACCTCCGCCGCGCCC
>JBEBGU010000390.1:0-4786 GCA_040081325.1 Prosthecobacter sp. | reverse complement strand
GAAGAAATCATACCACTCAATGGTCGTGCCAATGAAACTGGCGATGATGACTCGACGGAGGTTGTTGTTGGGCTGTGACATGAGGTAACTCGAATTTCCAAATTCGAGGCCGAAGCGTGTCAGAGAACCCATCACCGCACCATGTTAATCAGCGGCTCGGGGTGAAGTCAGGTGCCGTGATTGCGGAGTCGCCCGGCGTGTCAGGCGTCTCCGACACGTCGATTGCGGAGTCCGCACGAGTGTTCGGAGTTGCCAACGCCTGAATGCGGAGTCGTCCCGCTTGTTGGGAGACTCCGGCACCTCGATTGCGGAGTCGTCCTGCTTGTCGGGAGGCTCCCGACACTCCCGCCGACTCCGGGATCGGGCTGTCGGACTCTCCAAGCCACGATTGCGGAGTCGTCCCGCTTGTTGGGAGACTCCGACACCTCGATTGCGGAGTCTTCCTGCTTGTCAGGAGGTCGGTTTACCTGGCAAACTGAGTCCATGAGCACTCCAGCCGCCCCGCCAACCATTCCTGCGCCGCCGCCGCAGGTCATCCCCGCCGACACCGTCTATGCCGCGCTCGGTGATCCCACCCGCCGGAGGCTCCTCCAGATCCTCGCCCACGGGAAAGGCCACACCGCCATCGTCCTCGCCAGCAACGTCGGCAAGCGACTCGACGCCACCCTCAAGCACCTCGTCGCCCTGCGCGGAGCCGGACTCGTCATCACCGCCGAGAACCCCGACGACGGCCGCCGCTTCCTCTACCACCTCGCCCCCGGTATCCCTGTGACGAAGACCGACACCGGCTGGGAGATGGACTTCGGGTATTGTTTGGTGCGGGGGTGATGTCTTGCTGGCAAGGTAGCTTTCAACTATCAAGAGCACAGCCGTACTGTATTGAGCTATGGGCAGTGAACTGGGAACAAACAACATAGAAGCATCATGCGAGGACCAAAATTCACGAAGCATATCATTCCACTAATCGAAGCTCTCCGCGAAATGGGAGGGTCGGCTTCTTCAGCAGAAGCCACAGATGCTGTCATTGAACGGGAGAAAATCTCAGAAGACGAACTCGCCAAAACTAACAAGAATGGGCAATCGAATGTTCGGAACGCAATTGCGTGGGCAAGGTGGTATTTGTTGCGTTCAGGTCACATTGATTCTTCGTCCAGAGGAGTTTGGCGTTTGACCGAAAAGGGTCTGAACGAAAATCTCGCAAAACTCAATCCAGTCTTGCTCTTCAAGGCTGTTCAAGAAGGGAAGAAGTCTAAAGCAGGCGACCAATTGTTGGGCAACGAGCTGATGCCTGCAGAGAGTGAGGATGCTGGTTTTGCCTCACAAGAAACAGGGCTATTGCCTGTGCTTATGTCGTTGAGTCCAGAAGGATTCGAGCGTCTTTGTCAGAGGCTGCTACGAGAACATGGATTCCAGAATGTGCTTGTAACTGGGCGTTCGGGTGACGGTGGAATTGATGGTGAAGGCATCCTGGAGATCAATCCACTCATGAGTTTTAAAGTCATGTTTCAGTGCAAGCGCTACAAAAACTCGGTCGGATCTGGTATGATCAGAGATTTTCGGGGGGCCTTGATTGGCCGTGCCGACAAAGGCATCTTTTTGACCACTGGCACTTTCACCATGGATGCCAAAAAAGAGTCTGTGAGAGACGGAGCTAATCCAATCGAGTTGGTTGACGGCGAAAAGCTGGTTCGAATGTTTGAAAAGCTCGAATTAGGGTTGGTTCCAAGAACAGTCTATGAGATCGACCACGCATTCTTCAAAGAGTATCGATAAGATCAGGTTTCGACATTGAATCCTCCTGCTAGCCATCCCGAGCCGGAGGCTCGAAAGAGATTAGCCTGGGGTGAAGCGAAGCGGGAACCCCAGGAATGCCCGAAATGAGATCGGTTTCCTAGCACCGCGACATGGAGGGTCGCGAGAAGTCCACGTCGTGCGCCTCGTCTCACCCAACGACTAAACCATCCTTCTCGCGCTCCTGCCGGAGCGCGGGGATATGGGATCATGCTGCGTCGTGGGTCCGGTGGTTCTCGTTTGTCCGCTGCGCGGGCTCACTTCACCACCGGCTATGCTCTCCCGAGCCTCCGGCTCGTCAGACAGAACGACACGCTCGTGAATTCGACGGCAGGTTACGGCTTCGCTTTTGCTTCTTTCTTCAGGAACACTTTGCGATCCCAGTTCTTCTTCAGGGCTTCAGGCGTGACTTCGCTGGCGAGTCCATTCGCAGGCACGTCGAGTTTCGCGGCCCAGAGGATGCCGTTGAGCACGAGGAGGCGTTGATTGGCATCGCCCCAGTTTGCGTGGAGGTCGCAGCCGGTGAAGCCGAAGCTGCGCCCGCCATTCGAGCGCTCATAACTCCAGGCGACGGTCTCGGCGCGGCCTGAATGAGCCTTGGCATCTTCGGTTTTGCGACTGCTGTCGGGCATGGGGCAGGCGAGGATGTGGGTCACATTTTTGTCTGCGAAGTGCAGGTTGTAGAGCCAGCCGTCTCCAGGCAGCGCGAAGGGCTTCATGCCGTGATTGATGGCGTGGGTCGGAATGGCATCGAACTTCACATCCCAGTGACCACGGCAGCCGATGTCGCTTTGGAATACGGCACCGAACCAGTCTTTGAAAGTGGCCGCTTTGTCCGTAGGGCAGTCGATGCCTTGATGCAAAACGATGAAGCCGGTGCCTGCATCGGCGAGCGATTGCATCTTGGCCCAGCGGGTCGGTTCGAGGTAGGAGAGCTTGTCGCCACCATCGAGGAAGAGCAGCACTGCTTTGGCACCGTCGAGCACGGCTTCATTCTTCGGCCAGCCTTCAGCGACCATGACGGGGGCCGCGCCAGGCACGGCTTTCAGCCAGTCCATCATCAACGCGCAACCGGCAAAGTATTCGTGCTGCCCCGGTTTGTTACTCGTGCTGCCGGCGATGAGGACGATCTTGGCGAGTGAGGCGTCCTTTGGCAGAACCTCCAGCGGCACTTGCTGCTGCTCGGCGGTGAATTCGGCGTGCAGACTGGAGGCGATCAGCAGACAGCCCAAAAGGTTATGGAAGGTGTTCATGGAGGACTCAGGCAACGCATTCCATCGGACGATCCTTCCATCGAACCCGAGTCTTGGAGTCCACTGCTGTTGAGAACAATGTTTGCCGCTCAATGACGAGCCATCAAGGCACGGGAAAAAAACTTTTGTCGGACCGGTAACAAATTTTCACCGCTGGTTCTTCTCCCGGATGAACGCCCCTCACAAACCCCTGGGGCAACGAAACCCAAACAAAAACAAGTCATGAAAACAAACCCCCTCCTTCTCCTCACCACGGCGCTGCTTCTCAGCGGTGCCAGTCTCCACGCCAATGAAAATCTCTTTGGCGGTGCCGCAGCCCAACCACCTGTGCTTCAAGGTATGATCTCTGATCCGCTGGGAGTGGTGGCAGCACTTAGCAGGGCGGCACAAGCACCCGTGCTGCAAGGACTGGTGACTGATCCGCTTGGCCTACCACCACCTCCATCGAGCCACCAGAATCCGGCCATCGCTAGGCTCGACCAACTCGATGAAGCCAGCATCATCGCTATCCTGATCGGGATGCTGCATGGCAATGATGGCGATGACACGCTGCAAGACTTCTTCCTGTGGGCAGCGCTCACAGGCCCCACACAGCCAGCGCCTCATGGCATTGAGTCTGATCCTTTCGGACTCTGGGGTGGCGGCGGAACAGACAGCATCACGGGTGACGGCGGCGATGACGTCCTACCACGCTTGCAGCACGCCGTTCTGCTCATCTATGGCGAAGGCGGTGCCGACAGCCTCTACGGCGGCAGTGGTGCTGACACTCTTGTCCGCAAGCTCGCCCACTTCGTCGTCGGCAACACGGGCGCTGACCGTTTCACTTGCGATCCTTTGGATGAGGACACCATCAATGGCGATCTTGGTAATGACACCCTCCGCCCCACCAATCGCATGGCCCGTCTCCAGCAGGTGGCCTTCTCCCTCGGTGCTCGCAGCGATGTCGTCTATCTCTCAAATGTCATCGGCGGCGGCGACGCTGATTTCTAAACGCTCCTCTCCTTAAAACCAAAACCTGCCGGATCATCCCCGGCAGGTTTTTTCATCTCTAGAAACTTTGTCGGTAACACGAGGAAACAAACCGCTCTCTACCCAGTGAGACTTCCATCCACCACCCTCATGACTCTGACCTTCCCTTTATCTGCTACGACCTTGACGCTGCCGCGTCCTCTGTCCCACAATCGCCCCACTGTGAATGACAAGCCCACCAGTTCTGACTCCGGAGAATCCGCTGGTCTATTCCCAGCGACGCCGTGGTCACAGCTCGTGCGGTTGCGTGGTGATGATGCCTCGGCTCAGGTGGCGCTGGAGCGTGTCTGTAAGCTGTACTGGTATCCGGTTTATGCGCACATCCGCGGTCGCGGCTACTCGCCTTATGATGCAGAGGATCACACGCAGGGCTTCTTCACCCGGCTGCTGGAGCGTGGTGATCTGGCAGAGGTCGATCAGCGAGATGGGCGCCTGCGCAGTTTCATTCTAGCTTCCGTCAAAAATTTCCTCCAATGCATGTGGCGGCACGATCAGGCTCTGAAGCGCGGCGGCGGGCGCGAGCATGTGGAGCTGGATGTGGCCCATGCGGAGGATCGACTGGCACGCGAACTGACCGATCAGTCGGACCCAGAGCATCTCTTCGAGCGGCGCTGGGCGGTCACACTTCTGGAGCATGTTTTGTCAGAACTAAGGACGGAATATGAACGCACTGGCAAGCGTGGCGTGTTCGCCGTGCTCAGCGCCTTCCTTTC
>JBEBGU010000389.1:0-4789 GCA_040081325.1 Prosthecobacter sp. | reverse complement strand
GGCACCTACACGCTGAAGGGTTCGGGTGATGACATCTTCTTCAGTGCCGATGGCTTCCATTTCGCCTTCACCCAACTCACGGGCGATGGAGAAATCCGTGCGCGTGTGACGAGCCAGACGAACGCTAATCCATGGGGCAAAGCAGGCGTCATGTTCCGTGAGTCGCTCACGGGTGGCTCCCGTCATGCCACGATGTTCACCACACCGACTGGCGCTGGTAACGGCTTCGGTGCGGTGTGGCGTCCGACAGCGAATGCTGCGACATCTTATGCGGGTGGTCCGGCCTTGAATACCGCACCAAATAACTGGGTGCGTCTCGTGCGAGCCGGGAATGTTTTCACCGCCTACGCTTCTGCGAACGGTAGGACATGGACGACGCTGAGCGCGACGACACTCAGTGGACTCGGCAGCACTTTGTATGTCGGACTTGCCGTCACATCTTCAGAATCACTCGTGCTCGGCACGGCTACTTTTGACAATGTGCAGATCGTCGGCACGCAAGCTCTTGCGGCCCCTGCCGTGGTGACGGTCTCTGGTCCCAGCACTGGCGCGACATCCTCAAGCGTGGCTGACACGGACTTCGATGGCGATGATGTGAATGACCTCCTCGAATACGCGCTCGGAACTCAGGACAGCTACGGCGGTGGCTGGTGGCTGACGAGTCTCACGGGTGGTCGAGTCGATGCTCATCTTGTGCATCCAGCCGTGATCAGTGATGTCACTTACACGCTCGAGACTTCCTCTGATCTTGTGAATTGGCAGCCATTGGCGTTGTCACCGACGCTGACAGATTTGGGCGGCGGCTATATTCAGCGGAGCTGGTCAGGCATCACCAGCCTCACTGGTCAAAGCACGCGGCGCGGCATCGTGCGGTTGCGGGTGACGCATGTGAAGGGCAGCACTGCGGCCAGTGCGCCTCAGGCATGGCAGCAGCTCACACTGCCCGTGGGTTCACAGACTGTCGGAGTCAGTCTCGTCAATGCACCGTTCTACGCAGGCTTTGTTTCCAGCATCACGGGTGCGGCTGCACTGAAGTTGTACGAAGCCGCAGGTCTGGTGGCCGATCCGCTCACGAGCTACTACTTGGAAGTGCGTGATGGCGCTCAGGCCGGTCACCGCTACGACATCAGCAGCATCGCGGGAGATGTCGTGACGCTGGCGCTTAGCTCGGCTCGAAACACGCAGAGCGTCCTGCCGCCAGACATCGCTGGAGCGCGCATCTTCATTCGCCCGCACATGACCTTGGGGCAGGTCTTCGCCAAAGAACTCATGACCAGCGGCACTCTCAGCACGGCTGCAGATCAGGTGCTCTTCCACAACGGGAAAGCCTGGGATACCTACTGGCTGAACAAAACGGCCACGCGTCACATCTGGGTGAAGTCTGGTGACACCAAATTTACGCCACGCGACAGCGAGATCATCGCCCCCGGCACAGGCGTGATGGTGAAGGTGCTGAAAAGTGCCAAGTCCATCACTCTGACGGGTTACGTCCGCATGAATTCCTTCCGTCGCAAGCTGGGCATCGGCTCCAACTTCCTGGCTCTACCACGCCCATTGGATGCCACGCCAAACCTGCTCGGCTTCAAAGCCACCAACGGTTTCACTGCCACGACCAGTGTGACCACGGCAGATCAGCTCCAGCTTTGGACCGCCGATACCACACCCCGAGCGACGACTTACACGATCTATTGGCTACGTAACGCAGGCACCAGCAGTTTCTGGGTTCCGCAGGCCGGACCTGTCACCCAAAACGTCAGTGATACGCTGAAATTACCTGCGCACCGAGCCTTCTTCCTCAAGGCACAAACAGCCACGGCAAAGAGGGGTTGGTTCCTGGAGTAATGCAGGTCGGCTCACTTTGTGTGAGCCGGGTCGCCAACTGAGAAAGATTTGTGAATCTTGATTGGCGACCCCTACGAGAATCGAACTCGTATCGCATCCGTGAAAGGGATGTGTCCTAACCGTTAGACGAAGGGGTCATGCTCTGTTTGAGCGGGTCGCGATTGTGCTCCACGACGGCGGTTCCGCAAGGGAAAAGATGGCTTTTCTCGACTTGCCTCACTGGGCCTGTGCAATAGGCCGCCTATATGAGCAAATCGTGAGGACAAAAAAGGGCGGGGCCTTTCGACCCCGCCCCGTGATAGATCTCACTGTACTTGAAGCAGCGACTTCTTAGCCATCATGGCCATCAGCGCTTCGATCATGCCAGAGTTTCCACCTGCACCGCCAGTGACTAGCACGTCTGGCACGACGCGGAGGTTCTTTTCCGCGATGATTTGGAAGAGCTGCATGAGCGCATAAGTGTCCTGACCGACGGCTGAAATACCCGCGCTGTGGGCTTCAGCTTTAGCCTGGCCTGTGGCGCGGATGGCGTCGGCTTCACCATTGGCGCGGAGTCGCGTGCTGGTGGCTTCGCCCTCGCTTTTCTTCACCGCAGAACTTGCGTGGAGTTCGGCGATCTGCACGCCTTGCTCGGCACCGACGATCTGGTTTTGAATGTCAGCGAGTGAGGTCTGGCGGACGAGTTGCTGCCGCTGTTTTTCTGCCGCTTCCTGCATCTCGTAGGTCTTGCGTTGCTCTTCGGCGATCTTGCGATCGGTTTGTGTTTTCATGAGCGACTCGGGCGGTGTGATGTCGCCGATCAGCGTGTCGATGGCTTCCACGTCATACTCGCGCAATGCAGCAGCGATGTGTGAGGCGGCCTCATGCTGGCGCTCACTGCGCGCGCTGAGGAAGTCGAGCACGGTGTAGTCCTGGGCACTGTTGCGGAAGTAGTTGCCGACGATAGGCTGCAAAACGTGGTCGATGAGATTTTGCAATGAACCGGCACGGCTGATCACCTTCGGCGCTTCATTGGCTCCGATGTGGATAATCTGCGAGACATCGAGATTAAAAGCAAAGCCATCTCGTGAACGCACGGTGATGGAGTTGAGCTTCTCATCAAAACGATGCGACTCGGTGCGGCTTGCCCAGTTGAGCACGATGTTCGTCGTGGGCACGAGTTCCACGCGTTGGATGCGCAGATTGATCGGGTGTTTGCCGGGCAGCAAGGGCTTCACCCAGACACCCTTGTGTCCTACTTCGACGAGGTCGCCATGCTTGAAATCAGGACCGCTCACATCTTCATGCGCTTTACCAACATACGAGATGACGACTCCGACATGGCCGATGGGGATTTCGATCATCTCCGTCTGCTCGACATCGGCGAACCAGGGATTCAAATTCCACTGACCGCTCAGCAGGATCTGCTCCTGCAAGCCACGGCTACCACCCGCATTGAGGAAAGCCTGCGCGTCCTGGAAGTTGTTGTGTCCGAGGATCATCGGGCCAGCCATTTCACCCTGCTCGATAGGCACGCCATCCATGGTGGTGACGATGCCGACAAGATCTGCTGCGACATGCAGCAGGCGAAGTTTCTCCGCTGACAAACCGTGCTCATGAGCGGTGCGTGATGTGATCACCGTAAAGAGCGCTGGATTGATGCGGTAAGTACCCGCAGTGAGCACGCCGAGTTGGCGGCCTTTTTCACCGCCATGGGTGAGGAAAGCACGGGCGTCCTGGAAGTGATCACAGCCAACCATGCGGCCAAGAATTCGTTCAGGAGGAATGGCGTCACCAGCTCTTGCCACGATGAGTGCCAGCTCACCTTGGGGCACGACAAGCATGGGCACGCGCTGCACCTGATACTGCCAGATCCAGTAGCCGAAATGCAACCCAGGTGGCAGCGTGTCAGCTTGGAAACCGGCCTCGCCATTGAGGGCGAGCATCTCACCTGGCTTGAGATTTTTGAGAGCGAAACGTTTGATGACGACGCCCACTTCTTGCTCGCCGATACGCACGAGGCTGACAAAGCAGAAGGCGATGATGACGCCGATGATGATGAAGGACCAGGGATGTTGAAGAATAAAAATAAACAGAGGATTCATGATGAAATATAGATTTGAGATTTGGGTTGTGGCGTGATGGGGCGCGGGTTTTCTAACCCGACGCATCTTGATCATGCGCGATTTGAAAAAACTGAAGACGCTATGCCGAGCCTATTGCTCGACGCTCCTACGGCGGCGTGGCAGGGAGATGTGCCTTCAAGGCAGCGACAAAGTCATGATTCATGGATGTGGTTTCAATGTTGGCTTTTTGCCGGACGGTTTCCCGTCCTGCTCAAGCAGGTCTATCTGGGGAAACCATGGTCCCGATGCACTCGCACCGGGCAGAGGATCGCCCTCCCAAATTGCCTGCGAGGTTAGCTGTCGGACTAGGTCTTGGAAGTGACCCCTCGGACGGTTACCCGCCCTCGTGCGCCCCTTCCTGGAGTCTCTTGCGATTTTCCAGGAGGTTGGTTCCCCCGCGCCACCACTCAGGAAGGAGTGATGACTTCGGCTGCGTGACGATTAACGGGCGGACAACCAATTTTGTCAAACGAGCCGATTGTAATCGCAGTCATCGGAGACTCTCAAAACTTGATGCCAACACGAACCCCAAAGGTCGTCGGAGCACCGCTTTCACCGATGAAGCCAGAGGGCGCTAAGCCGGGATAGCTGAAGCCGAGCGGGATGTAGTCGGTGCCGAGCGCGTTGTTCACAAAGGCTTCGACATACCACGCTCCACTGCGAGCACCGAGGCGGAAGTTGGCGAGGGTGTAGGCATCTTGAGCGGCGGTGTTTTGAGCGTCGTAATTGAAGGAGCCGATGGTCTGGATGTCGGCTCGTGCATAGACACTGAGTCGAGCTGTCAGAGGGACATCAATCAGAATACCAAAGCTGGTGGTATAGTCGGGAGTGAAGGGCAGTTG
>JBEBGU010000388.1:0-4790 GCA_040081325.1 Prosthecobacter sp. | reverse complement strand
ATTTAGGAGCAACGTTGCAGCCGGAGAAAATGACGAATGACGAATGCAGAATGACGAATGTCAGACGCTTCAAAAGGGCGGAGGAGCTGGGCTTAAAGTTCGTCATTCGGGTTTCGTCTGTTCGAGCGCCTCATCCAGCTTCCGGCTCACATCCGATGGCGAACCCGTCCGCTGTGCAAGAAGCGCATACATCATCGGCACCAAGATCAGCGTCACGACGGTGGCGATGCTGACGCCGAAGACGATCACGACCCCGACGACGCGGCGCGTTTCAAAGCCGGCACCACCGCCAAGCATCAGCGGCAGCGCACCCATCACAGTGGCAAGCGCGGTCATGACGATGGGACGGAGGCGTTGCTCGCTGGCGGTGAGGATGGCCTCGCGGAAGGCCACGCCTTCGTCGCGGAGCTGGTTGATGAACTCGACGATGAGGATGCCGTTCTTCGCTGCCAAGCCGATGAGCATGATGAGTCCGATCTGGCTGTGGATGCTCTGATTCAAGCCCATGAATTTCAGGCCAAGCAACGCTCCGGCCACGGCCATCGGCACCGTCAGCATGATGGTGAAAGGATGCACGAAGCTCTCGAACTGCGCCGCCAGCAACAGGAAGGCGATGAGCATCGCGAGCGCAAAGACGAGCCCGATGTTGCCCTGGTTCTGTTTCAGCTTCAGCGAGTTGCCTTTGTAGCCCACGATGGCGCTGCCGGGCAGTGTTTCGCGGATCAGATCCTCCATGTAGGTCACCGCTTCGCCGAGGCTGTAGCCCGTGGCCAACTCGGCATCGAAGGTGATGCTCCTCATGCGGTTGTAGCGGTTCAGCGTGCCGCTGTCGGCGAACTCCTCGGTCTTTACCAAGTTCGCCAGCGGGATGAGCTGCTTCGTGCGCTCGCTGCGGACGAAGAGGTTATTCAAGTCCACCGGCGTGCGTTTGTCGGCATAGCTGCCTTCGAGCATTACGTCGTATTCCTCGCCCTCATGGATGAAGGTGGTCGCGCGTCGGCCACCGAGCATGGTTTCCAAAGTTAGGCCGATGTCCGCCGTCGAAACGCCGAGATCAGCCGCACGCGCCTGATCGATGGTGACGCGCAGTTGCGGCTTCGTATCGCGATAATCACAGTCGAAGCCGAGCAGCTTCGAATTCAACCGACCCTTCGCGAGGATGGTGTCACGCCACTGGGCCAGCTCTTCAAAGGTGGGGCCGCTGACGACGATCTCCAGCGGCTTGTTCAGCCCTCGCAGGATGGCCTGACGCATGACCACGGAGACCTTCGCCTCCGTCATGTCGGCGGTCCTGGCGCGCACCTCTTCCATGATGGTGAAGCCATCGCGCCGCGTGCCGAAGGGCATGAGTGTCATGACGGCGATGGAGTCGTTGAAGTCCGCAGATGAGCCAAAAGACCGAGGTGCGCGGGCATTCACCCGCGAGGCTTCTTTCGTGTCCTCGACGAGATACATCACGCGTTCCGTGAGCTTATCCAGCGTCTCAACGGCATTACCATACGTCGTGCCCGGCGGCCCGGTGGCGACGACGAAGAACGAGCCGCGATCCTCACGCGGCATGAACTCATCCGGGATGTTCATCAGCAGCCACACGCACAGCGCCGTGATGCCTGCGACGATGGGAAAAGCTGACCCAGGGAAGTGCAGCGCTTTATCCAACACCCAACGGTAACTCCGCTGCACCGCGCCGAAGACGCGATCCAGGATGCGAGCGATGAAGCTATCGCCCTCGCGACCACGCAGGATCTTCGAGGCCATCATCGGTGAAAGCGTGAGCGCCACGAAGCCGGAGAAAGCCACGGCTATCGAAAGCGTGACGCTGAACTCGGCAAACATGCGCCCCGTGTCCCCCGGCATGAACGCCACCGGGATGAACACACTCATCAGCACGAGCGTGGTGGCGATGACGGCGAACCCTACCTGGCGTGTGCCTTTGTAGGCAGCCACGAGTGGATTTTCCCCCTCCTCAATGCGGCGATGGATGTTCTCCAGCACGACGATGGCGTCATCGACCACGAGCCCGATCGCCAGCACGAAGGCGAGCAATGTGAGAGTGTTCATCGAGTAGCCGAGCGCCTGTAAAACAAGGCAGGTGGCGAACACACTCACCGGCACTGCCACGGTCGGGATCAGCACCGCACGGAAGCTGCCGAGGAAGAGGTAAATGATGGCGACCACGAGCGCCAAGGCGATGCCGAGCGTGCGATACACTTCATGCAGCGACTCCTCAATAAACTGGCTGATGTCGTAGCTATTCTCCAGCTTCAAATCGGGCGGCAGAGTCTTGCGGATCTCATCGGCTTCCTCACGCACGGCGCGGGCGACTTCGAGCGGGTTCGAGCGTGACTGACGGATGATGCCGACGGACACCATAAGCACGCGATTGCCTTTGAAAACCGTGCGCGCTTCTTCAGCGCCGAGCGCGATCTTCGCCACCTCACTCAGCCGCACCTGATACCCATTCGCCCCACGCGCGATGACGAGCTTCTCGAAGTCTTCGACACTGCGATACTGACGAGTCAGACGCACCGTGAACTGCCGATCGAGCGACTGCACCGTGCCCGCTGGCGGATCCACGTTTTCACTGCGCAGCGCCTTCTCGACATCGATGGCCGTGAGTCCGCGCGCGGCTAGGGCCTCACGATCCAACCACACTCGCAAAGCATAGCGCGAGCCGCCGTTGATGCGCACGCGCGCCACGCCGGGTAGTCGTGAGAAACGATCAATGAGATAGCGCTCGGCATAGTCGGTGAGTTCGAGCGTGTTTCGTGACTCGCTCGTGAGGTTCAGATACATCAGCACCTCGGCGCTGAGCTCCGTCTTGCCAACGTTTGGCGGGTCCACCTCCGGTGGCAGCGTGGCGAGCACAGGGCTGATCGCCTCACGGATGTCATTCGCCGCCGCATCGAGATCACGCCCGAGCGTGAACTCGACGGTGATCTCCGACTTCCCATCGACACTGATCGACGAGATATTTTCGATGGCCTCCACCTGCGAGATGCGGTCCTCTAGCCGCTGCGTGATACGGCTTTCCACCACGCTCGCCGAAGCACCACGGTAATAGGTTTCCACCGTCACAATCGGTGGCTCGATGTCAGGAAACTCGCGCAACGGCAGCCGCGTGTAAGCGACGATACCAAAGGTGACGAGCACCAGGTTCATCACCAAAGCTAGCACTGGGCGGCGCACTGATGTATCAGAGAGCCACATGTCTTACTTTATGCTCTCCCCGCTGCTTTTTGACGAGAGAGCCTCGGGATCGAAGGCTTTCACGGGGCCGGCGAACTGGCCGGTGATTTTGACGACCATGCCATCCTGCAAACCGACGAGTCCATCGGCGACGACGAGTTGGTTTTCCTCCAGGCCTTTGAGCACCTCGATGTAGCCGGGCTTGCGGCGTCCGATGGTGATCTCGACTCGCTTGGCTTTGTCCTCGGTGATGGTGAAAACAAAAGTCTTCGAGCCGATGGGCACGAGCGCACGCTCGGGAATGGAAAGCGAGATGCGTGGCTCGACCCGCAACGATGCGGTGACGAGCATCCCTGGCTTGAGTAAAAGATCGGCGTTCGGCACCTCCGCACGAGCTGCGACGGCTCGTGTGGCGGGATCAACACGCGAGTCGAGTCGGGAGAGCTTGCCTTTGAAAACACGGTCGCGAGTCGCTTCGGTGCGCGCTTCGATCTCGGTGCCTTCTTTGATCATGCCGAGGTAGGTCTCGGGCACGCTGAAGTCGATCTTCACGACGTCGATCTTGTCCAGCGAGACGATCACCGTGCCCGGCGAGACGAGCGCGCCGACGCTGATGCGCCGCAGCCCGAGCCAGCCATCGAAAGGCGCCACGATGCGCCTGTCGGCGAGGCGCGCTTCGGCTTCGAGAATGTTTTGCTTCGCCACATCCGCCAGCGTGCGGCGCTCCTCCAGCCGTGCTTCGGGTGCTGCGCCATCTTTGACGAGACTTTGCAAGCGCGTGATCTCGCGCTCGTGCTCCGTAAGCTGGGACTTCGAAGCCGAGAGCGCTGCCAGTTCCTCCGCCGCGCTGAGTTCCACTAGCAGCGTGCCTTTTTTCACCTGCTGCCCATCTTCAAAATGTAGCGCCGTGACTGTCTCGGTGACGTTCGCGCTAAGGTCGATGGATTCATCCGCCGCCACGGTACCGATGGCGAGCAGGTCGAGCGCGTAGTCCATTCGTGTTACTTTAGCCGTGGAGATCGGCATGGCTCCCTTCGCCTTTGGTGCAGCGGTTGGCGCTAGCTTCAGCGCCTTTTGCTGCTGCCAGAACATCCATCCTCCACCGCCGACAGCGGCGCTGATGAGAAGAAAGACAATGGAGCGCAGCCAGGGCGCGGGACGAGAATCGGACATGATGGGGGTAGAAACAAACGCGGCTCGATGGCTTCGCTAGCAGGTAAAACCAAGCTGGACAAGTCGGCATCTGACTCTAGCATCCGCTCCTCATGACCGCGCGTGCCACGGCTTTGCTCCTCCTTTCCCTGCGACTTACGCAAGGGTAGGCGGCCCGCGTTTGCTCGTCATGCCCTTGCCGTCACGTCACGGCTTTTGAAGTTCAGGAACCATCCTGCCATCCTTTTGTCCCATCTAAATTTATCTCGTCATGTTGAAGAACCCAGCCTCCAAATATCAGCCCTTTCCGCTGATCGATCTGCCCAACCGTCAATGGCCTGCCCGCCATCTCACGCACGCTCCCATCTGGTGCAGCGTGGATCTGCGCGATGGCAATCAGGCTCTCGCCGTGCCGATGAATGTCGGGCAAAAGCTGGAGATGTTTGATG
>JBEBGU010000387.1:0-4795 GCA_040081325.1 Prosthecobacter sp. | reverse complement strand
GCGCTCGAACGGGCAAAGCTCAGGGCGTCGAGCGATCATCTGCAGTCGGCGCGCAGGCTCGCGGCCACAGGCAAGCTCGATCAGGCACTGGTCGAGTACGAGCTGGCGCTGGAGCTGAACCCCACGAACGGCGAGATCGACGCAGCCGTCCACAGCCTGAAAGACATGCCCTCCGATCTCGCTGCCGGATTCCAAATCGCCGCCGTTCTGCCGCGTGCGCCGATTGAAGATGTGCTGATCACTCGCGATGCCTGCACTTTAGAAACGCTGCCCCAAGGCGCGCGAATCGGCACCAGCAGCGTCCGCCGTGCCGCTCAGCTCAAGTGGTTGCGGCCTGATGTCGAGATCATGGAGATCCGTGGCAACGTGCCGACTCGTGTGAAGAAAGTGCTCGGCGAGCAGCCGCTGGATGCCGTCATGCTAGCTGCGGCCGGATTGATCCGACTCGGCCTGATGCGCGGCGACCGCATCGAGATCGAAGGTCAGACCATTCACGCGCTGACACTCGATCCTGTGAAGTTCCTGCCAGCCGCAGGGCAGGGGGCCATCGCCATCGAATGTCGTGCTGGAGATGACGCTACTTTTGCTAAACTCCGCGCACTCAATGATGCCGACACTGAAACGCGCGTCATCGCCGAGCGCGAGTACCTGCGCCTGCTCGGTGCTGGCTGTCAGACGCCTGTCGGTGCGCATACCTGGATCATGGGTGACCAACTCCACTTCGCCGTTCGTGTTTTTGATGAAGCCGACCTTTCCGCGAAGCCGAAGGAGATCGAAATGAGCGGCCCGGCCAATGAGCCAAAGCAACTCGCGGCTAGGCTTGCTGGCTCCCTTTGATGAGTATGTGAGGTCATTGCATTTCCGCACTTGCCATCTAGGGCACGACTCCCTAGCCTCCGCGCTCATGTCTGACCAAAAATCACCCGTCGATTGGGAACGCCTCGCAGCGAAGCCTGAATTCCGTGCTCTTCTCAGCAAAAAGGCGCGATTCATCATCAGTGCCACGATCTTCTTCATGAGCTATTATTTGGCTCTGCCTATCCTCGTGGGTTATTTCCCTGAGCTGATGAAAAAGAAGGTCTGGGGTGAGGTGAACATCGCCTACGTCTTCGCGCTTTCTCAGTTCTTCATGGCTTGGATCATGGCCTTCGTTTACGTCCGCGCCGCGACTGGCTGGGACAAATCTGCCGCCAGTGTCATCAGCGATCAGCGCTGATCTAAACCTCGTCCTTCGTCATTTCTCTTCTTCCATGTCCATCTCACTCATCATGTTCCTCAGCTTCGTGGCCTTCACGTTGCTCATCACTTTCTGGGCTGCCAAGCGCAACACAGGTGCCAGTGCCTACTTCGCCGCTGGGCGCAATATCACAGGCTGGCAAAACGGTCTTGCCGTCGCGGGCGACTACATGAGCGCCGCTTCATTCCTGGGTATTTCAGGCATGATCTGCTTCTATGGTTACGACGGTTTCATGTACTCAGTCGGCTTCCTCGTCGCCTACATCACCGTGCTTCTCGTCGTCGCTGAGCCGCTCAGAAATGCAGGCAAGTACACCATGGCTGATCTTCTGGCTTACCGCCTGAAGCCACGTCCCGTGCGTGCCATGGCGTCTCTCAGCACGCTGACCGTCTCGACCTTTTACATGATTGCTCAAATGGTGGGTGCTGGTGTCATCATCAAGCGACTCATCGGACTCGACTTTGCTCCAGCCGTCATCGGCGTCGGCGTGCTCATGCTCGTCTATGTCGTCTTCGGCGGCATGTTGGCTACGACATGGGTGCAGATCATCAAAGCCCTGCTGCTCATGGCGGGTGCTATATTGCTGAGTTATCTCGTCCTTCAGTTTCACGACTTCAGCTTCACGAACTTCTTCAATGCCGTCTCACACGCTGACTATGCAGGCACTGCAGAGCCAAAGAACCTGCTCGAACCTGGCCTGAAATATGGTGTCGCCGTCGCTGGGCCATGGGGGCCGTTAGATCTCGTTTCGCTCGGTCTCGGTCTCGTGCTCGGCACCGCAGGCTTGCCACATATTTTGGTGCGCTTTTATACCGTGCCTGATGCAAAAACAGCACGCTCCAGTGTCGTCTGGGCCATGGCCATCATCGGCGTCTTCTACATCATGACCACCTTCTTCGGCTTCGGTGCTGCTACCATCCTGAAGAAAGCCCTCATCCTCACCGCTGATGGTAAACCCGACACCAACATGGTGGCTCCCATCCTCGCTCAGCAGCTCGGTGGTGAACTCTTCTTCGCCTTCATCAGCGCCGTCGCCTTTGCCACCATTCTTGCCGTAGTCGCGGGTTTAACCATGAGTGCTAGCGCCTCTTTCGCGCATGATTTCTATTCCAACGTCATCCATCACGGCAAAGAGAATCGCCCCGGCCAAGAAGTGAAAGTGGCACGCATCACCGCCTTTGTCGTTGGAGCCATCAGCATCGGCATCGCCATCTACCTCGGCCCCGGCGTGAACGCCGCTTTCCTCGTCGGTCTTGCCTTCGCCGTCGCCGCGAGTGCCAACCTACCGGTCATCATCTTCAGCGTTTTCTGGAAGCGCTTCAACACCAGTGGAGCCGTGGCTGGACTCACCGTGGGACTTGCCTCCGCCATCATCCTCATTCTGCTCAGCCCGAATGGACTCTTCGGAAAAGCCGGTGCCATTTTCCCGCTGGAGAATCCCGGTATCGTCAGCATCCCGCTCGGCTTTCTCGCGGCCTATCTGGGCACCATCCTCACACCGCGTGATCTTGAAGCCGAAGCCAAGTTTGCTGAACTCACCGTCCGCGCCCATACCGGCCTCGGTGCAGAGAAAGCAACAGCTCATTGATCTGAGTTACGAATTCTATCCAAAACTCCTTCTTTGATGAATATTAAGAGTTCCGCAAGATGGTTCATTAATGTGGCACTGGTCATGGCGGTCACCTCTTGTGGTGTCTTCTACAAGAACCCGACGAGTGATCCCGCCAAAACTTCGAGAATCAAGAACAGTCACGAGTCGTCGGGTATCTATACGTGGAAAAGAATTCGTATTGAGGCCATCGATTTCAAGGCCATTAACTACCTCACTTCATGGACTGAGCAATCCAAGAAAATGATCGTGAATGCTGGGAAACATAGCGTCATGATTCGCGGTGACTTTAACCGTAAGTTCAATGACACAGGCCCCTATTCTTCACTTTGCTTAATTACTATGAGCTTTGTTCCAGGCTCTAATTATCAAGTGAAAGGTCAGGTTGAAGATAGTGTAATGAAAATGTGGATTGAAGATGTTTCTTCAGGCAAACCATCTTCCGAGGTTGTTAAGGTTCCGTACCAAAGAATGTATCAAGCACCCTACATTCCAGTCTATGTTCCACCAGTTCGATAGAGGCAATCCGAATCGCACCATCTACAGCTTGTAAGCTGTGATTTTGAAGTTCCCCTCTGCATTCTGAACTTCTGCCGTTTCGAGAATGCCTTTGCTGCACCACTCATTGATGAGCTTTAGCACATCGGATTCAGTGGTCACTTTGCGGAAGTGATCCATCAAGTGGGTCTTTAGAGTTTTCTGGCGTGTCGGGCGACCTGTGGTTTTTGATCTCAAATGGGTGAGTGCTCGGCTATTCAATTCTTCAAAACGGAGTGGAGTTGGTTTAGCTGCGACGGGTGGCTTCTGCTTCGCGGGTGCGGCTATCTTCACGGCTACTTTAGCTTTGGCTGGGACCGCAGGCTTGGGGTTGGTCTGTAGTATAACTGGCGTTTGGGTTGAGGATAAAAAGGTCAGCGTCGTGTAGTCATCGTGACGGCGCACTCGTATATGGCGGCTCCGCAAATGCTCGATTAGTGGGTCGTAACCTTTGTCCTTTGAGATGAGGTGAAAGAAACCTGTCGGATCACTCAACACGGCCTGCCCCAGGTAGTAAGCCAACGCGAAATCCAGGGCGTTCTTCCCCGGTTGAGTTAGGCGGATGAGCTGCACTGAGGCCGCGTGCTCCATCATTTTCCCCACTAGTTCGACCGGAAGATTCTTTTGCTGTGCGCCCACCAGAAGTGTGAATTTGACCGCAATACCCCCGATGATTTCAGGGTCCACGACTTTCACATTTTCGACATCCACAAAGACGTGGTTCAAGGGCGGCGAGAGATCGGGTGTAGGCATAAGTTTGGAGTCGAACCTGTGATACTTTCCTGCGACAAACCTGGAAGTAAAGACGGTGCTGACATTTCCCTCTTCTCTCGCGTTTCGCATTCTTCTCGTGGTGCCAAATACTCAGGGGTCTCTTTTTTAGCGACGGGTTTCACATTGCTACGGCACACGAAGGATGCATGGGTGCGCGCTCATGACCAAGCTCCTCCTCTGCCTCACTCTGCCGCTCTACCTGCTCGACCAATGGTCGAAGAATTGGGTCGTCGCGAACTTCGATCTGCATGGTCGCGAAGATGAAGTGATCAAGGGCACCTTCTGGCTGCATCACACCGCAAACACGGGCGTCGCCTTTGGCATGTTCAATGGTACGCAGTATGCCAACTACGCCTTTGGGGCGATCTCGCTCACGGCTTTAGCTTTCATCATCTGGATGTATCGCAGCGGGGCCTTCCCTGGCTGGATGAGCAAGACCGCCGTGGCTCTGCTCATCTCGGGTATCTTTGGAAATCTCACTGACCGCGTGTTCCGTGCTCATGATGATGGCAAGCTCTTGGGCGGTGGTTTTCTCGATGGCTATGTCGTCGATTTCCTTCGCTTCGACTTCGGCTTCCCACCCTTCAATCCCTGGCCGTCCTTCAATGTCGCTGACTCTTGTGTCGTCGTTGCCGCTA
>JBEBGU010000386.1:0-4795 GCA_040081325.1 Prosthecobacter sp. | reverse complement strand
ACCAGAGACGTCCAGGGACTCGCGGCCATCGCCGTCACCGCCGTCGTCCGTGGTGTCACCACCACCGGCTGCAGCAGCACATGCTCAGGCTTGGCGATCGGCCCCGCAGGCTTGCCGCTCGTCACTGCCACCGCCATGTCCACCTTCGGCTTGTTCGACTTTTTGGCGACGCTGGACTTCGTCTCCAGCACGCCGCCCGTGATCCATTTGGAGAGCAATTCCAGATCTTTGGCGCTCAAAGCTGCACCTTCCGGCGGCATGAAAGGCTCCTCTTTCTTCGCACAGGTTGACCACAGGCGGCTGGCGCTAGGATTGCCTGCATCGACGATGGCACCGCCACCGCCACCAGTCATCAGCGCACCCATGCTTGTCAGATCGAGGTCACCCTTCTTCTTGTCCGGGTTATGGCAGGAAAAGCATTTGTTCTCCAGCAGCGGCCGGATCTGATCTTCATACGTGATCTTTTCCCCATCCTGGGCAAAAGCAGGCGCGGAAAGCAGGGTGAAACAGGTCAGTGAGGCAAAGGCGTGACGACGGTACATACGGGTTGAGGGGGTTACGAACCTACGCCGCACCCAGCCCAACACTTTCGCTCATTGTTTGAATCACCGTAATGTCTGGTATATCCAGACAGCCAAAGACACGAAACCCGGACTCAAGACAGCCCCACTTCAGCCAGCCAGTCGTTCAGAGCCTGCTCAAGCGCCGGGTGGTTATTCAGATCGTAAAGGTGAGTGCGGAAACCCAGGCGCTCTGCCGTGGCGATGTTGGCCGGGAGATCGTCGATGTAAAAAGTCTGCGCCGGATCGAGATCCAGCTTGGCGATTGTGTGATGAAAGATCTCCTCACCCGGCTTGCTGCACCGCGCGGAGTAGGAGTACACGCCGTCCTGAAAATGACTGAAGATGCCAAACGTGCGCAGCAGGTAGTTCTTGTGCAGGCCACTCGTGTTTGAGAGCAGATGCATCGGCAGCTTTCCAGACAAGGAACTGAGCGTGGTCGCCATGGCCGCATTCTCGGTGAAGATCTCACACCAGATCTGCTCAAACTCCGCCGCCGTGCCACTGAATTCCAGAGCCGCCATCGCCTCACGCACAAAGGCCACGTCATCCATCGCACCATCCTCATAGGGCAGCTTGATGCCATCCAGCCGATGCAGCAGCGCCTCCGCCGGAAAAGGCGAGCGCTCAGCACAGCGCTGAGCAGCGACAGTGAAGTCAAAAGCGACCAGGACATTGCCGATGTCAGAAAGGATCACGGGTTGGGGCATAGCCTTTTCATGCCGCGCTCTGACCGGAAATGCAATCGGCGGCTTTCCGGCGAAAACGACACCACTCACATGATGATATGTTGCGGCTGCGTCAATAGGCCCTCTCAGACCGGAGCATTCCTGCGTGTCAATATTTTCAAAGTTCGAATGAGACACTCATTTGACGCTGATCAAACATCCGATCCATCAGGTTCAAGGATACAGATTTGGGTTCAGTTATGAGCGTTTTGTTAGCGTCACATCAGCGGTTAAAAAACGGCAGCATCTTATTTCTTATTGCCGCGAGGCCTTTTTTTTGCCGATCCTTACGTTACTCTGTAACACGGCCGCCTTGATCCGGTATTCCTCACTGAAGTCATTTCTTCTTCCCATGAAACCCCGCATCCACCCTCTTAAGCTTATCGTCACGACTCTGCTCCTCAGCCTCGCAGGCCTTCAGGCCGAAGACTTGGCCAGCTTTACCGACAGGACCGTCACCGACCCACTGCTCGTGGTCAACACGTCCGAGGTGCTCCTCCCTGCCGCCTCAGACAAACTTCTGAGCGCCCGCCGTGACGACACCAGCAAGCCGCCGATGTACAAGAAGGCTCTTGGCAAATTCAATGTGCTTGTCGTTCATCCCTTTGGACAGCAAAAACCCGGCTCGCTGGATTTCTCCAAGATCACCACCCAATCCAAGGGCAAGCTCAGTCTCGCCGTGCGCAACCACCCGCATGGTGACTTTATCCTGGTGTTGAAAAAGGGCGCGGAAGTCGTGGAGGAAAAGCTCATGGCTAGCGGCAACTGGAAAACCATTGTCATCCCATACGATCACCAGCCCATCATCGCGGAAGTAAAGGCAAACAACTGGTCGTTTGAGCACGGCTTTTTCGACTACTCCTTCAGCAAGAACTGACGCCCGTCAGCCACCCATGGCAGCCCTGCGGCTAAAACAAGAACTCCGCCAAAGGAATCACCTGACACCTTTCACGAAATAAACGAGGCCGCCGATGCGGTCATGAGCGCTGCGTTGTTTCGATCTCATGGTTTAGCGGGGAGTAGTTGAATAAGCCCAGAGACCGCCCAGGCTGTCGCTGCGGTCGAGAGAAACTGATGCACTCCGTGAGGGTCTCCGTTTTCAAAGTAGGGCTGGGCTTTAAACTTCACATGCGATTCCGCAAGCCATGAGCCATCTGGATGTTGCGTCTTGAGAAGGTAGTCACGAGCGCGTGTGACTGCGGGGTGATAGACAGCGGTTCCAGTCTTCAACAGCATGAACAAGGTCTGGCCAGTGGAGTAGGTGTCGCTAGGACGTTCCAGGGTCTCTGACCAGCCGCCATCGTCGCGTTGCGCGGCGAAGATCTCTGCGAGCGTTGCCTTTTTTAGCTCCCCATTACCCTCGAGATGATGCAGTCCCCAGAGCACCCAGAGTCGGTCTTGCTGATCCCTCACGGGTGCTTTGGCCAGCCAAAGGTCAGCCTCTGCTCGTGCCGCCGCAGCCCGTTCCGTCTGCTCTGGGGAGGCATACTTTTTTAAACCCACAAGAGCTAGCACCGTGTCGCCAATGAGTGAGGCCTGCATTGGGGCGCGGCGGCACGAAGCCTGCCAGTGGCCATCCCGCGTTCTGGGTGGCGGCTCTCCCTTTTTATCCTCCCTCAGGCGTGAGACACCCTGAATCTGGAGCAGATAGTTCACCATCGAAGTTGTGGTCTTGTCCGATGGCCTCTGATCGAGTTGCAGCGCCCAAAAACCGAATCCAGCTGTGGCGGCACCTCCTGGGACGTGCTCTCCAGCGTCCATCGTTTCGATGCGGTCCTCAAAATAGGCGAGCGTTGTGTCCGCCTGTGACTTCAACCACGCCTTGTCCACAGGAAAGCCGACACGCCCTGCCTCCACCGCAGCAAGCATAGGCAGTGTTTGATGATGACAAGAGAAGCAGGTTTTGTGGGTCTGCCAGTCAGTCGCCGCCTGTTTCAGACGAGAAAGGCCACGTCGAGTGGCGGACTCCACCTCTGCGATGTCGTCCGCGCGTAAAGTGCCAGAGATGGCAACCCCAAATGCTAAGAGGTAGAAACGAGAATTCATGAAGTCAGATCAATGCATGTGGCCTTCTGGGAGAGCCTTGAGCCACTCCAGTTCGATGATCTCATGGAAGAACCACGGTTTACTGTCTGCGCGAAGCCAAAGAGAGTGAAAGAAAACAGAGTGAGGGCAATGCAGGCGCGAATAAACATAGTCAGGCTGGGATAGGTGAGCAAACGCGGCAAACATCACACTCTTGTGACGAGGTTCATCATTCCGCCTCCTTGAAGTGAAAAGATAGAATTCTGGCGCGGGCGTGAAAGAGGCAGAGAGCGCATGAAAAGACCTCACTCCGCCTACCGCCCGAACCAGATCCACAGCCTTCTGAAAGCCCAGACCACGGCATAGAGAAAGAAAGGCAGCAGCATGAAGGCTAGAAACGTCCGCAGCCCCTCCCGCTCAGGCCGCTCCCACCAGAAACCCAGCCTCACCGCCACCAGCATGAGGGCGAAGAAGAAGACTATGATGAACAGTCCTTCCATGAAACCAAGCCTGGGAGCTGGAGGTGGGGTGTCAGACATCAGGGGATTCTATTTCAGCTGTTATCTTTCACCACCAGCTCCGTTCTGTCGGTGTAACCATAATCCGGGTCACAAAAGGCCTCACGATATGCGCGGTAGATGAAAAGGTAGCGTTTCATGAAGCAGGAATCAAAAGGTGGAGCCGGTGGACGCAGTGCGATTCCAGACACATCCGCGCCTGCGCACCGCTGACCTACACGTACACATTCAGGGGTGGGAGCGGCTCCGGCGGCAGAGTCGTTGAATGAGAGGCGGCATCAAGCGGCTGCGTTCTTCCGGCCGGGCTTCCGCTTCTTGCGGGCGGCGAGTTTTCAGGCGGCATCATCTCCTCATTCTTTGGCCCTATTTGACGCGATGTCGAGATTGCACAGGTCGATGCAATAGGTGTGCGCTGCCCGGCAGATGCGGTCTGCCAGGCGGTGCAGTTGCTCCGGTTCCCAGTTGGAGATTCCTGGATAAAACCGCCGTGCGATCTCCCCCAGCGCTTTCTCTGTTGCTTCAAACACCCTGTCGTTCAGCGCCACCTCGTCCTGCATCGCATTGAAAGCGGCATCGAGTTCCCAGAGATCGGATTCAGGTATTTCAGGTGAGTCAGGCATGGCTGATCAAAAGCGGTGGAGGTGTGAGTGTTAAATATCCAGCTTCGGCAGCCCGTCCACGATCTTCATCGTCTCTAGGCTCACCGTGATGACGCGGAGGCAGAGTTCTAGCGGATACTTGGCATGAAGAGAGTTCAAAATCAGCGTCTCGTCAGCGTCACATGAGCGGTTAATAAACGGCCATCTCGCCAGATGAATCACCTGACATCCTTCATCCTTCATCCTTCATCCTTCATCCTTCATCCTTCATCCTTCACCCTTCACCCTTCACCCTTCATCAGGATCGCGTGTGCCTACCAAGTGGAAGCCAGCAATGTTTTGCCACACGCCAAGCGTTTGCGTCA
>JBEBGU010000385.1:0-4801 GCA_040081325.1 Prosthecobacter sp. | reverse complement strand
GCCATCGACAAAGAAATTGAAGACGCAGTTCGTGAAAGTCGATTCACACACGAACTAGTGAACCAAAGCCTTGCTGCTGCCAGACTTGCGAGAGAGTTGGAACGTTCACGAGCAGAGATCGAAGGCAGATACCTGAGAGCCACTGAACTTGCCGAGAGATTCGGCACGGCTCATCAGGTTTTGATTTCTGTTTATCAGCGAGCTTGGACAGCTTTCTTTTGGCATGAGGACTTTCAGCTCTTCGATCAGCTCTATTCAAAAGTTGAGGAGATGGCTAGGAGCAGTGACAACGCATGCCACCTGGAATTGCTGAATAATCTTTGGAATCTCGCTCATACGCTGGGAAAACTGAAAGTCGGATCGGTCGGCTCGGATCAACTGCCAACTCGAACTATTACTCTCGCTGATGCTCTAACAAGACTCAGCAAAATGGAAGATCGCCCGACTACAGCGCTTCATGCTAGATCAATGCTTCTTGTTCAGCAGATCACAGTGACGCTTCCAAATACACCCAAATCTGTGTTTGTAGATCTTCGTGAGGTCATCAGTTCTTGTGGCGGGCTAGTGGGCTATCCACTGAAGCCACTCTTTCAAATCGTCGAGCATTTAGAGCCTTTGATTGATGACGCAGCTGAGTTTGAATTGTTGTTTGAAGAGATGGTTGCGACTGCTTCTAAACAGGCGGGAGAAGTCGAAGGGGCGATGGTGATCATGCGACGAGGAGCGCAGTGGCTCGAAAAAGAAAAATTTTACGACGCAATCGCTCTTTTTGGTCGGGCACTTGGCGGCCTGGCAAAGCACGAGACTCGCCAGTATCTGATTTCGGGGTTGAACCTCCTTGCTCACGCGTATGAGAAAGTTGGTTTGCTGTGGGCAGCCAGAGGGGCTTTGCTCAACTCGATTGCGCTCATCTTGAACGAGTATCATTCATACTCGGACAGTTCCCGCCTTCGGTCAGGCCCCATTTCGAGATTGAAGTGGCTTGAAGTCCAACTCGGCAGGTTTTCTCAATGCCTTGAATGGATCCAAATTGATGTGGCTGTCATGGAATCAATCGGATCCTCTGGCTCGGATGAAAGAGACAGGATCGAAGAGTTCCAAACGCTCGATTTGGCGCTTGCGATCTTGATGCTCAGAGCCAGCCCTGAGCAACTTTCTCGGCTGACCAGACTCCCTGATGTTCTCGAGCAAATGGGACTCTATTTCACCAAAGGCGCACTGCTGCTGTTGCTCGGCCAAGAAGATGAAATTCACAAACAACTGGCAACAGAAGGTCAGACCGTAGACGAGGTGTATAGAAATCTGCTCCGCCAACCAATGGCCGACGATGTGTCCTCAGTCCTGATCATTGATCATGATGATCACCTCGCTTTGAACTCACGTATTTGGGGGTGTTCGATTCAGGTGACATCTCCGGTCGAATCACCATTCCAAGAGCTTGCTGAGTCAGTTTTAGCCGCCATGGAGGCAACGCTTGCAACGGCTGGCCGCGAACGTGTGATTGGAGCTGTTCCGCTGATTAATATCAGGATCGTGCGGTCATCATGTGAGTGGTTTGAGTTTGACCTGAAACAGCCAACAAGCGCTTCGGTTGAGCTTCGGTGTGGTTCGTTTGATTGCAGCAGACTGCGGCAGGAAGATCAGTTCCTCATTCGAGATAAAATCTGCGAGTTTACAGCAAGCATTCTGGTGAGGTTTTTTCATATTGGCGATTTTGAATCGTTGACGCAAAAGTTCTTTCAACATGAACGTTCTTTTGAACGCGGAACAAACCTGACCACAAGTTTCGTCACTCTTGCCAATGCGCTTGGAAGGCACTCTAGAACACGTCTTTCAGACTGGATTCAAGGCGACGTAACTGAATATGTGAATCAGCGACACCAGCCTTGGATGCCAAGCCTAACGCCACCGCTATCCAGGTCGCCAGAGCCCGATGCCAACCAAGCGGAAGCTGAGCCAGAAACAAAATCGTGGGAAGGATTTGGAGACATCAATCAACGCAGAATCCAGACCCTTTCCTTGATCGATTCTTCCCTTTGGGATTCTGCCGTTTGGAAAGGAACAGCCTTCATGTGGGATGAGGGGCATCAACAACCACCCTTGCTAGGGATACTCTTTGAACATGTCGAGCCAGCGGCGACAATCTTCGCGAACTGGCGGCTCGAACTTGGAACCGTCGATAAAGAGGAACGATTGAGAGTCATCATCGTTAAGGGCATAAGTCGCACGAACCCGTTCGCCTACAGAGTTTGTGTGACGAGCAACATCAGAACCACGTCCGACAAATCTGATGGTGGCTATTTCATGGTCATGAGCCGCTGCAATACAATGGAACCAAAGAGCGATCACAATCTCCGTTCGTTTTTGGTTCAATATCAACAGTTCCGTTGCTACTGGATCATCTATGCGACGCTCGCTCCTGACGGCGGCTCCATTCAGCCCGTCTTGTCATCTTCCATTCTCAAAAAGAGCATTGTCATACGCAACGCATGGGAGATTGGTATCCATGATGAGGACTGTATGGCGATACAACCCGATGATGATCCTTTCATACCTCCAGAGGTCGCCGATCCGCCAATTCAGGGACTACTGAAGTGGATGAAATCACACGTGGTTTAGTCTGGATTGGCATCAGTGTCGGGTCTTAGGCTGGCTGGATCGGTGAGGAAATCGCCACCGCAGTCGAGAGTCGGAAAGCGCCAGACGGCCTTGGGCTTTGGGTGCTCCGGGAAACGGGTGATGAAGTGCTCTGACGCTTTGCGCATGACCTCCGAGAGCGACCAGTCCTGCTGCTCGGCGATCTCTTGGAGCCGCTGGTAGAGCGGATCTGGGAACTGGATTTGAATCCGTGTCATGACGCGTTTTATGCAGCATCGCGGCAAAGACGTCAATGTGGCTCACAGCTTCCTCGCCTGCCGCTGTCTGTTCAGCCCGGTTTGCATTCTAAACCCGTCGAATTCGAGAGGTTTAAAACCGGAGGGCTGTTGAGGTGCTACCAGACTTTGTTCGTTTGGCTGTGTTCATCTGTCGGTGCTGTCTGCTGGTATGGGCTGGACTCAAGACTGGCGCGGATTCTAAACCTTCTCATTCGCCAGTCCAATTCAGTCCATTTATGTCCAATTCTAGCCGATTGGCTCCACTTCTGAACGCTACTTCGCCCGATAACTGGCCACCGCCTCCGCCAGCACCTCGACCATGCGCTTTTGGATGGCGGCGGCTTTGGTCATGGCCGCATGCACGCGGGCACGGCCTGCGGCTCGATCTTCATGCAGCGGCTTCAGTTGGTCCCAGAGCTGCTGGCCGGTGGTTTGGCCGCTTTCGAAGACCCAGTCGGCGAGGCCGAGGTCGCGGAACATCTGGCCTTTAACGGTGTCCACGGGGTTGCGCACATAAAAGGCGGGCGTGCCTTGCGAGAGGGCCATGATGGGCGAGTGGCACTCGGCGCTGACGATGGCGACGGCGCGGGCATAGACGGAGTTGGCTTCGTCGGCGGACCAAAACATGTCGCGCCAGATGACGTTGGGTTTCACATCGGCGGGAAGGGGATCAAGGAGGTGCTCTTTCGCCACGGCGATCTCATAGGTCATCTCAGGGCAAAGGATGACCTTCAGGCCCGTCTCGCGCACCCAGAGCGTGATGAGGTCGCGCAACGGCGCGTGGTCTCGGTCGGCGTGTTGGGCGTTGATCGCGTCGATCTCGTAGTCCGCCTCGCCGCGTGGGATGTTGCGGACACGGTAGTAAGGCGTGTAGCGCAGACGCGGCAGCACGCAGATGAACTTGCCCTCCTCCACACCGATGCGTTTCAGCCAGGCTTTGGCGCGGCCTTCATCTCGCACGTCGATGCCAAAAGTGCCGTCGAGGCCCAACTCGATCACGGGTGTGCTCAGCTTCTGGCTCTTCAAGTATTGCAGCGAGAGCGTGTCGCGGGCGAAGATGAATGCCGCGCCATGGAAGACCTCGCGATGCTTAAACAGGCCGTCGAAATGATCGCTCGGCAGCGCGGCGATGACGTTTTGCAGTTCGTCCAGGGTATCGCCCTGCGGACGATCCTTGCGGTTGGAAACGGGATCGAACGACGAGCCGAAGAAGCCATACGGTTTGCCCGATTTGGCCCAAAGCTCGAAGGTCTTCGCGTGGCGTGCCGGCGTGATGAAGATGTCCGCGTCCTGCCACGCCTCCGCCAAGGCAGGCGTGCTGGCCTTGCCGGAGTCATCCACCTCGCCCTCGGCGATGCGCAGCTTTGGAAACGCCCGTGTCAGCATCTCACGCTCGCGTTCATGAAGCTGCCACGGCCAAAGCGTGACCGTCGCCTCCGGCAGATAGTGATAAAGCTGCCGGATCGTTCCCGGCACGCGTCCGCTGTCCCCGATGTTCTCGTATTGCAATGCCTCGCGAAGGAGGATGTGCGGTGGCTCGGCGGCGTGGACAGCGGCGAAGGATGTAAGAAGGAGAAAAAGAAGCGGTCTCATGGTGTCTTGGATTTCTTCCTCACGATGTTGCCGCTCAGGCTGGTCTCAGTTCCATTGTCAATGATGGGTGAAGGGGTGAAGTTCCCGTGAATGAGGTTGGCCTTGGCATCAGCGGCGATTTCGAGTGTGCCATTCGCATGCGTGTTGCCCGTCCAGATCCACTCGCTGGCGTTTAGCGTGAGGGTCCGGGCCATTCGCAGCAGATTTCCCCGCACCACCACCGCGCTCGAAGCCATCGTGCCCGCAGGCACGGAAAGAAGGTCGCCATTGCAGAGGTTATCCGCGAAGAGAATCTCCTTCAGCGAGGTCTTCGCGGGATTGCGCTTGTCACT
>JBEBGU010000384.1:0-4815 GCA_040081325.1 Prosthecobacter sp. | reverse complement strand
CTTCACGACAGTGCCGTTGCCGATGAGCAGGCCCGCGCCTTTCACGCCGGTGCCGCGTCCGTTGCCACCGCCGATCATGTCAGCGAGGTCGAGACCTTCGCCGGTCAGTTTGGCGAGTTCGGTGGTGACTTGGCGGAGTCGTGTCTGCGTTTTGGCCAGCTCAGTGGTGAGTCGTGCCGACTCGGCTGTGTCGAGATCGCGATCTCCGCGCTTCAATCCGGCGAAGACCGACCAGAGCGAGTAATACTCGCGCTGCGAGATGGGATCGAGCTTGTGATCGTGACAGCGCGCGCAATTCACCGTGACGCCGCACGTGGCAGTCATCACCTGCGTGACCATGTCATCCAGATCGAGCGTGCGAGCGCTGCGTCGAAGGACATCGCTCTTCGTTTCCACCTGACCGACAAAGTCATAGGGTCCTGCGGCGAGAAAACCAGACGCAGCGATGGCTTGCGGATCATTTGGCGAGAGGACATCGCCCGCGATCTGTTCGCGCAGAAACTGATCGTAGGCCTTGTCGGCATTGAGCGCGTTGATGACGTAATCACGATAGCGCCAGGCATTGTCGCGGCGCTGATCACGCTCGAAGCCATGCGTGTCCGCGTAGTGTGCGATGTCGAGCCAGTGGCGTGCGTAACGCTCGCCATAGCGCTGGGATGCAAGCAGTCGGTCGATGAGCTTTTCGTATGCCTTTGGGTCTTTGTCTTGAATGAAGGCTTCCACTTCTGCTGGCGCCGGAGGAAGGCCGTGGAGATCGAAGCTGAGGCGTCGGATGAGTGTGCGGCGATCTGCTTCAGGCGAAGGCTGTAGTTTGTTCTCAGCAAGCTTCGCGTGGATGATCGAATCAATGCTCTGCGGCGTGCTGAACTTCGTTAACGGCTGCCAGGCCCAGTGCTGGAGGCGTTTGTCGGCCAGCGCGGCTTTGTCTGTGGCGTTCTCAGGCCAATGGGCACCGGATTCGATCCATGCTTTGATCGCAGAGACCTGCGACAAAGTGAGCGGATCACCTTTCGGCGGCATGCGTTCTTTGTCATCCGTGTTGGTGATGCGCTGGTAGAGAGGCGACTTGCCGAGGTTGCCCGCAATGATGGCCGGACCATCATGACCGCCTTTGAGAGCGAAGGACTTTGCATCAAGGCGGAGTTCGCCTTTCTGCTTCTTTTCGCCATGGCACTCGATGCAGCGTTCTTGGAGCAAAGGACGAATCTCGCGGTCGAAATCGACGGCGAAGGCGGATGCAGTGAATAAGATGAAGAGCGCTGGCTTCATGCGAGAATGTCTTTGACGACATGGCCATGCACGTCGGTGAGGCGGCGTTCGATGCCGTTGTTGTAGAAGCTGAGGCGCTCGTGGTTGAGGCCAAGAAGGTGGAGCATCGTGGCGTGGAGATCGTAGATGGTGGTGACGTTCTCGACGGCCTGATAGCCGAAGTCATCCGTGCTGCCGTGGCTGTAAGCCCGTTTCACTCCAGCACCAGAAAGCCAGACGGTGAAGCCTTTGGGATTGTGATCGCGGCCGTTGGCTCCTTTTTGGAACGTGGGCATGCGTCCAAACTCGGTGACGAAGACGACGAGTGTGTCCTTCAAGAGCCCGCGTGCTTTCATGTCCTTCAGCAGCGCGGCGCAGGGCTGATCGAGGATCGGCGCGTGCACAGCGTATTGATCGTGGATCTTCTTGTGACCGTCCCAATTGCCCACGCCTTCGCCCATGGCATACGAGCCGTTGAAGAGCTGCACGAAGCGCACACCGCGCTCGATGAGACGCCGCGCGAGGATGCAGTTCTTGGCAAAACCGGCTTTGTTCACGTTCGTGTCCTCGGTGCCGTAGAGCGCGCGAGTGGCGGGGCTTTCCGTGCTAAGGTCGTTGATCTCGACGGCGGCGAGTTGCATGCGCGCAGCGAGTTCATAGGATGAAATGCGTGCGGCGAGATCGCTGTCGCCGGGGTTCTGTTCGAGATGGCGATCGTTGAGTCGCTTCAGGAAGTCACGCGTGTCGCGCTCGGCTTTGTCGGAGATGGACTCGGGACGCGCGAGGTTGGGGATGGGCTTGTTGGCGTTGAAAGCGGTGCCTTGAAATGAAGCAGGTAAGAACGCGCTTCCCCAGTGCCGTGGGCCGATCTGCGGCACGCCGCGCGGATCGGGAATGGCGACGAAGGCCGGGAAGTTTTGGTTCTCGGAGCCAAGCGCATACGTCACCCATGCGCCCGCACTGGGGAAGCCATCGAGGATGTAACCGGTGCCCATCTGGTTCTCAGCCGGACCGTGCGTGTTCGACTTCGCTGTCATTGAATGGATGAAGCACATGTCATCGGCCATCTCGGCGAGGTTTGGCAGCAAGTCGGAGATCATTTTGCCCGACTGACCTCGCGGTTTGAAATCGCGAATCGGCTTGATGAGGTTGCCCTGCTCGCCCTGGAAGGTGATGAGGTTTCCGGAGCCTGGCATCGGCGTGTCGTGACGTTTGAAGAGTTCTGGTTTGTAGTCCCAGGTATCGACATGGCTCATCGCGCCGGAGCAGAAGATCATGAGCACCTGCTTCGCCTTCGGCTCAAAGTGCGGCGGCCGCGGCGCATACGGACGAGAGGGATCAATGAACGGACGAATCGGTGACTCGCTGGCGAGGAGGTTGTCCTGCTTCAGCAACGACGTGAGCGCGATGCTGCTCAGGCCGGTGACCGTGCGATTGAGAAAGTAGCGGCGGTTGAGGAGATGGTTCATGACGTTAGTTCAGGCGGATGAACTCGTTGGAGTTGAAGAGCGCGCGGCAGAGGGCTGGCAGGCCGTGAGAGTTAGCAAGCGCAGTGGAGTCAGTTTGCTCTTCGGCACTTGGTGGACGCTGGAAGATAAGCTCGAAGGTGTGGCGGATTTGCTTGGTGAGGTCGGGGCCGGATTCTTTGGTGGCGCGGTTGGCGAAGGCCTCGGCTTGCTGCATGGCGAAGTGGCTGTTGAGGAGATTCAGCGCTTGCAGCGGAGTTGTGGAACTCGTGCGCTTCGGCGCGGGCTGGCCGGCATCGGGGCAGTCGAAGGCACCGAAGAAGTCGTCGAGCATGGTGCGCGGTTTGCTTTGATAAACCATGCGGCGGAACTCGGCTGGGCCGTAGTCGGTCTTGGTCTGGTAAACTTTGACATAGTTGTCGTTGGGCTCGAAGAGATCGAAGCCGGGGCCACCCATTTTGAGATCAAGCTGGCCGCTGGTGACGAGCATGGCATCGCGCACGGCCTCGGCTTCGAGACGGCGCGGGGGGAAGCGCCAGAGGAGGCGTGCGTTGGAATCGGCTTTGTAGGCCGCTTCATTCATCGCGCTGCTTTGCCGAAAGGTTCTCGACATCAAGATGAGCTTGTGGATGTGCTTGAGGCTCCACTGATGAGCGATGAGTTCGCTGGCGAGGAAGTCGAGCAACTCGGGATGTGTGGGACGCGTGCCGTTGATGCCGAAGTCGCTCGGCGTATCGACGAGGCCGGTGCCGAAATGGTAATGCCAGAGACGGTTAACGATGACGCGCGCAGTGAGCGGGTTTGCCGGATCAGCGATCCAGTTGGCGAGTGCCATGCGGCGTTCCTGCTCAGGTGTGTCAGCGGGAAGCGTGAGGGGTTTGCCGATTTGCTTCAGCACAGCAGGCACGACGACTTCGCGTGGCTGCGTCGGATCACCGCGATGCATGCGATTCGTCGGGCCGGGCTGCGCAAAGGTTCCCGCATAGACCATCGGCAGCGTGGTGAACTTTTGAATCTCATCGACGAGGCGTGTGCGCTGCTGTGTGAGCTTGGCGACCTCGGCGGCTTTTTCGGCGGGCACGTCACTCAACGTGGGGATGGTGGTGATGCGTTTGCGATACGCATCCGCAAGGCGGTCGGAACTGGAAGCGACGGGCTCCCACGATTTCCCATCGAGCGAGACTTCAACGCGGTAACCAAGCGCGAGGCGGTCGTCGTAATGCTTGCCTTTGCCGGTGCTACGGTCGCGGCTCCAGACGATGCGGTTGATGCGTTCAGGCTTCTCAAACTCCAACTGCGCCCAACCGCCGCCCTTTTCCTTCGAGATCCAACTGCGCGCGTTGCCGTATTGGCCGTCAGTGAGGTGTTCGCGCTTGTGGTTGATGTTGGTGCTGTCGGCGTAGGTGTTGGAGACGGTGACCTTGGCGGTGCGGGCGATGTTTTTCGACGCGGGCGTGAAGACTTCGAGTTCGTCGATGCACGGCTCGCCACTGCTGCACGCCGTGATGGTGAAACGGAGGAACTTGGCTTCGACGGCATCGAAGTGGTCTTCGGTAGCAAGATGCGAAACCGGCGCGCGGAGATGCGGTACTGTGGACTTGGTTTTTTCATCTAGCACCTCTTCAAAGGCCATCACATCGGCGACAGTCGGGCCTCCTTTGTCACCACTGCGGAGAATGATGATGCTTTTGTCGGTGAGTGAATGAATGCCGGCATCCTTGAGGCCACTCCAGCGTTTGAGCTGGGGCTTGGCGGGCGTGCCGTCGGCGAAGAGACGCTGATTGATGTTCGCGATCTCGGTTTGGTCGTTCGTCGTTTTGAGGTCGCCGTCGTGATCGAGGATATAGCGTGCGTCAGGCGCGTGCGTGGTCCATGCACCCCAGGAAAGCCAGATGCGGAGACGTCCGCTGACGTTGGGGTCCCAAGTGAAGAAGTCTTCGTGCTTGCCGACTTCAGCGGACCAGAAACGATAGCTCTCGCCGAGGTTCGGCAGACGTGTGGCATCGCCAGGATCCTCGGCCTCGCCTGGTTCGCGACCGGGCGAGTAGGTGATGGGTTTGCCATTCGTCGGCTGCTCGATGGCTGTGGTTTGCGGACTCGA
>JBEBGU010000019.1:0-17808 GCA_040081325.1 Prosthecobacter sp. | reverse complement strand
AAATCGTCGTCCGCTTGGCTCGATACATAAGTGCCATAGCTTATAGCTACGACACTTGCAGACTATGACAGACTCACGGTGCTATGGATGACGGATACCCACCACCAGCAGCTCACCCCAGAGAGAGGGCCAAGCTGGTGCTTCCATCACGCATCAAGGCATCGTGTTTGAGGCCGCTCTGTCAAGAATCGACCCCTGACCCTTTCCTGCTCACAGCGCTGCTCCCATTCTCCTTAGCTACACAGTTGGGCAACGTGATTGCCAATCTGGAACTGATGCCGCTGCGGATGAATCAGGGAAAGGCGAGCAAGATGGGGCAGCGGGTAGCCGGTTGTCCACCACCGTCTTGTTGGGCATTTCTTATGCATAGTAGCCGGATAGCTGCAGAAAGCACTTTTCAGTATCCTCGGGTGGTGCGTCTTTGGGCTTCCACCACCGTGCTAAAGAGAGGCGAAGCAAAGTGCCTGCCGGAATCACAGCTAACGGCTCCTGAAATCCGACATAGGGAATGTGACGCGTCTGAACGTTCTGTCGGCAATCATATCGAACCTTGTCGTTAAAATCGTTACGACTCAATGCGAACGCGGATTGCCAAAAGCAGACGCTGTGGTCAGGAAGAGCAACCCCGCGGGAAAGATAGCCTGAACCTGCAGCCGTAAATTGAAGCATTCCTCCAAATGTATCTGCCAAAGGCCCAACAACGATTGGGCAGTTGGCGCGGATGAACGCTGGCAGATCATCTATAGAACCCTCATTTATGGCGCGAGATACAAGCACGTCTTCAAGGTGCGGAGCATCACACCTTGGACGGGCCTGGTAGCTGACATTCCAGAGATCGCCAATCTTGTAAGGGCTATCGTTCGCTTGGTTGTAGCCTTGGGCGTTGAGAAGGCGCACGCTTCGTCGTGCGACGAGGTCAAAGCCACCAATGCAAACGTGATTACCGTGCATTCGAGTGCGGGATACAATGAGTGTTGCCATGGCTTATGGGTGTAAATGAATGACCGGAACACGAATCACGCAGCCAAGCCATTCTGACATCAACGAGCGATGACATGCCTCATGCTGGCGCTCCACGCAAAACAGACAAGGCTTGAGAGTCGCCGCTGGAAGAGCCTCCAAAAATTCCTGCTGGTCATGAGTCATTAAGATTTCGCTCCGATATGAGGCTGAAAACTCACATCCGAGAACTTCTCTAGATCTTTTTTGAATGCCAAGTCGTGCGTCAGCCGCTTTCTGTCGTGCGCGAATTGAGTCAGTCGGGGCAAACTCTTTCAAGTGCACGTAGTGAATTCCGATGCTGCGAAGTCGGTTCTGCAACCGCGCTGAATTGAGAAATGCGAAAGCCCGTCCCCGCATTCCCCGGCGCTGGCGAATATCGCAAAAAACGTCAACGCCAGCGGAAAGCAAAGACTCGAAGAATGCATCCTCGGTAAAGCCGTATCCACCTATAGTATAAAGGGTCTCAATCATTTGTTTGCTGGGTGCGGTAGCTTCCTCGTGAACGTGAGACTGCGATATTGAGACCAAAGAGATCATCCTGTCCACCCGTGATGCGATCAATCACTGCTGACTGATCCACAAGAGAACCATCCGCGTCAATATGGCGAATTTGTATGTGTAGTCGCTTTAGCGCCTCTCCAATTAGTTTTGATCGGTGACATTCTTCTGGGCGAAGTTCGCTGCACATCAGCGCAAAGCTTATTCCCTTGCTTACGGCTGTGTTCAGTCTGCTGATTCCTTCGCGAAAATATTCTTCTTGGGCCAATTTGAGGTAATCTACTCTCCCCTCTGAATCGTAACAGCTATCGGACCGAGGCCTGCCACCGAGTTGATCGCCGACGAACAGATAACGCACGCCAACGCTTCTACACGCGGCCTCCAATGTGGCTTTGTTGAAAGCTGGTGAAAAACGCGAGTATGGACTGCTCCGAACGTCGAGAAGGAATGAGACGTCGTAGTTTCGGAGGATCTGCAGGAATTCGACAATCGTTCGGTTCCCGTATCCGATGGTTAAAGCTCGATGGGCTTCTTGCATTATTTCAGATTCTTGTGAGGTCTGTTCATTTTTCTTGCCCAACGTCCGGGATCAGGCGACGGCGAGCGGGAAGCGTCGATGACACGACAGATGCCATTCGAGCCGTTGCTTGCATCCGTTTTGCTAGGCCTGTTTTTGGCTGTTCTCATATGCAGTGTAGGCGAGGTTGCAGAAGTCACACCATGCAAAGACATAGTCTGTAATCTCGCTGCTGCTATCAAGCTCTGCCACGCTCAGTTGTGTTGTAAGCGAGTGCATCATCTGAAAAAGTTTATTGCGCTCCGGTGAATCGCCAAGCACTTCATAGTCGCTCTTGCCTGAGCGCCCGACGGCATAAGCCAAATGTCCTTGATCATTATTGGCGAAGCCAACACCACTATTGGTGGTTACAAGCTTGAGAAGACCTTGGTAAATCAAGGAACGTTGGGATTGGCTGAGGGACTCAAACATAAAATCAATAAGCTGTCGGACTCAGGCGGATATTGTCCATCAAAAGGTCGTCACCATCTATTTCAAGGGCGGAGACCGCCATGTTGTTGTGTCACGAATCGTCTCCTGAGCCGTTCATGCGAAGTCGAAGACCACACATCCTTTCGAGTTAGCAGCGATGATCTTCATGTCTGAAGGCGTCAAGCAACCAGCATTTCGGAGCGTTATAGCGGCTTGGTGGGAACTGGCGTTCGCTGCGATTATCTTCAAATCTAAAGGTGTAATCTTCGAAGCGTCAAGAATCATACCTCCGCCATTTGCGGCGATAATCTTCAGGTCTGATGGTGTTGGTGTCATGGTTCTCTGGTGGTATTAGGATAACGATACATTGAAATGAAAGGAGCTTGTCGATGGACTGCGTTACTTGGGCGAATACTGAAGATCATTCACAGATCGTGAGGTTTGTCAGCAGCTTTATAGCCAACGACTACGACAAGCGGGAGGGAAGTTCTAATGCTGTGTCACCGTGAGGCTACTAGGAGCCACCACCGACTGATCTTGTATCGTTTGAATTTTTTTACCTATACAAATAGAAATGAATATTCAAACCTTTCGAGTTAGCATTTATGCCAAAATAATTAACGAACCGCTCATATGCTTGAAAATCTGAAACTCGAACAGGTTGTTGTCCATGAGGTAATCACCGCTGCGGACCTCCACAATAAGAAGAAACCAACATACGGTAATTCCACCATCGAAATGAACACCGAGGGTAGGCAACTGATCTGTGATCGCCTTGTCGATTCCATTGGCAGCGCTTCACACTGCGAAGAGATGTTGGTTTCCGACGCTGGTGCTGGTTCACCTTTCCAATCCATTGCAGGACTTCTCGATCAGAATCCGAAAGAGTTTGTTTCTACAACTGCATCCTTGGCAACTCGCCTCTCCGAAGTTCAGACGGCAGGAAGCATCAAGGAAGGGCTTGGCGTATTCTTACAGGGAACGGGGGAGCATGAAGGCGAGAAGTTGAGGTGGATCGCGATTATTAAAGCAGATCCAGATCGCGGTCTTATGAAGGTGGTCAAGGGCTCCAAGATCACGCTCCAGTACGTGGCAAACTTGATCATGGGAGCACAACAACGATTGCTAAAAGTAGCCATGTTTGTGGAACAAATACCTCCACAGAAAGGTTCGCCGCTCAGAGATGGTTCTGATTTCTCGATCAAGCTCTATGATCATCTGCTCAGCAATAATGGTCGCGGTGCCTCGGCTATGTATTTCTACTTGGCCTTCCTTGGCTTGAAACCCGCCGATAACTCGGCCAAGCAATGCCGTCTTTTTTTCGAGCAAACCCGCGAGTTCACAGACGCCTTGAGTACTGATGATGCAGAGAAAGTCACCTATCGCGGCCACCTTACTTCCTACATGAGGAGTGAAAAGGCTCAGATCTCTGTGAAGGACTTTGCGGAAACCTACTTGCACAAGGATTTTCGCCGCGCTTACACAAAAAAAATGAGGGAAGCGAAATTTCCAGACCATGCGGTCAGGCGAGACATTCGGCTGATCAAATCGAAGCTAAAGAGACAATCGCTGAGATTTACGTCAAAAATCATGCTTGTCGGGCCCGATGATGCAATTCAAAAGTCAGTACTTTTTGGGGAAGGCGAGATCTTAAATGGCGAACATTGGACTGAACTGAAGATCAGAGGACATCTGGAATGACCGAGCTATGACCCCTGAAGAACTCAGAGAAGCATTCCGGCAACAGGTACCGATGCTTGAAGCCTTCGGGAAATGGGTGACGGAACGAGTAATTCATGAAGTCCAAGTGCTGCTTGGAGCCTCCTACAGTGATTATTTTTTCAAAGTGCCTCCACGACATCGGGTAAAGGACGTGAATGGATTTGTTGAAAAAGCCTTCAGAAAAGGGAAAAACTACGTCGATCCATTGAAAGAAATCACCGACCAAGTGGGGACTCGTTTTGTCGTTCTACTTCACAACCAGTGTAATATAGTAAATCAGGCTATTTCTGCTGTTCAGGAATGGGAGTGTGTGAAAGCAAAAGACATTGAGAATATCCGGCTGAAAAACCCGCACCACTTCGATTATGAGTCGTACCATTGGACCGTTACCCCTCGATGCGGGTTGATGATCGGTGGCACAACCGTGCCGACTGACATCTCATGCGAAATCCAAGTTAGAACGCTTTTGCAGCATGCCTATGCGGAGCTTGCTCATGCGACAGTCTACAAACCAAGGACAGTTGCTCAGCCCAAGGTTATGCGGATCATTGCGCGGGGCGCGGCATTGATTGAAACCACGGACGGCGTATTTCTCAATGTGGCGGAGGAAATAGAGAAGGTCACTGGCAAAGTCGATGAGTTGCTTCGCAAATGTTCAGAGTGGTATGCGGTCAATATCTCTCCAGGCCAGTATCCCCCGAGTGGCATCGCACACCGTATTGTGGACGCTTATGTCGAGAATCTGTCCAAAATTGATTGGGCACATGTTGAGACTTACCTCACTCAAAAGTACTGGATCGTTGATGCCGTTAAAGAGAACAGTGAAAATGCAATGTTTGATGATCCGATAATCCTCTTGGTCTTCTGGCTCGTCAGCGAGTTGGAAGCCGATATAGCCGAGCGATGGCCTCTAGAACTTACTTATCTCCAGCCAGTCTTTACGAGACTCAGTATTTCGTCCGGCGACAGTCTCTTCTAAAAGTAAAAAACTCCAAATATGAAAAGCCACGAAGAATTCTGCATATCATGTAAACACGCGCCGGGTTTCTCCGAGGATGGAATTGCCGAATGTCGCCGCCACGCCCCAATGCCTCGCACCATCCTACAAAGTCAAATTGTTGACGAAGGTGAATGCATTACACAATGGCCTTTGGTTACGCGAAATGATTTCTGCGGGGACTGGGAAACCGATGAATGAGCACGAAGGGTTCAGGAATCGATTCGTGACGGAGTGAAAGCCAGAAGGTAAGATGCCATTCAAGCAGACCCCTGCGGCCGCATTCTGAACGCCGACTTCATGGACGAGGAAGAGTTCACAGATGGCATCGATGCGATGCCCGGCTCCAGGCTGCCGAGGAACCCATGAGAAGGATGGGTTTCGCGGAGCCAAACTCGGAGTTCTAGCCAAATCCCTGGGAATCTGGCCAGAATCCTGGGGTTTTGGCGAAATTCCTGGGTTTTCGGGATTTGCTCTGAAGCACCCGGGCCGGAACCCCGTGAGCGCGGGCTGGAGCCCTGGGTCTGGCGACTGGAACCCCGGGTCCGGCGGCTGGAACCCTGGGACTGGCGGCTGGAGCCCTGGGCCTGGTGACTGGAACCATGGGTCTGGCGGCTGGAACCCTGGGTCTAGTAGCTGGAGCCCTGGGTCTGGCGAGTGGAAACACGGGCGGCCGGGCTGGACGCTTGGGGGTTTTTCAGACGCTTTTCGGTGCCTAGACGGGCGGCTGGCGCGGGTGAAATGCTGCCCCGCCTGGAGAACGCGGAAGCTCGGGCAGGGCGGCGGGCTGGCGTGCCTGGCAGCGTGCCGTGCGCTAACGTTTTTTGCCAGAATTATTCTTGCCTTTGGTTAGCCGGTTCTTCAGAATTGCCGCGTTAACCGATTAATTCATGCGCGCTGCACCCGAAGATCATGGCGAATGGAATCATCAGGCTCGATGAGGGCTGGCGGCTCGACGCGGGCCACCACTTGGATCAGCCTCCGACGATTCCGCTACCCGTGACACCTCCGAAAAAACGGCGGCGCTCCAACGCCAACTCAAACATCATCACCACTATGTCAGACTTCATTCCAACTCGCCGTGAAGACCGCCGCACCTGGCTGCTAAACATCAGTGACAAAGCCGCCGCGCAAGCCGTGGCAGGCGGTGGCACAGCCCCGCAGGGCACGGCCTTGAAGGCGGCGGCGGATGCGGTGCTCGTGGCCTATGAAGAGGCCGATTCGGCGAAGACCACTTTCGACGGCAAGAAAGCCGTCGAAAAAGACACGGAGAGCACTCAGATCGCGATCATCCGCACGCTGCTGAAAACGCTGAAGGTGCTGCCGACCTTCATTTCATCGGGTGCAGACGCTCAGTTGCAGTCCTCGGGCTCGAGTTCCGAATTTGAGCCGGATGCTTACAAGCCGGTGATCACGGTGTCGATCAAGGGCGGCCACATCACGTTTGAATTTAAAAAGAAGGGCGTGGACGCGCTGGTGTTTTACGGCCGCCTGCGTGGCTCGACGACCTGGACGAAGCTCGCTGTGGACACCTCATCGCCTTACATCGATGGGCGGCCGCTGGCGGTGCCGGGCGTGGCAGAGGTGCGCGAATACATGGCACGCGGCATGATCGATGACGAGGAGATCGGCCTGGAGAGCGACATCGTGAGCCTCACGTACGGCGGTTAAGGGCGCGGGGCGCCGTTGGCAGTTGTTTTCAAAACCACTGCTGATCCGGCCGCCCACTTAACAAACCAAGATTTTTTATCCGCTAATAAACGCTGATGAGACGCTAATCCCAGACCCCTCTTTATTGGGTTTTAATTAGCGTCCAATTAGCGGTTCAAAATCTGGCCTTCTGACTCTTCCAAACAACTGGCGCTCCGCGCCACTGCCATGCCTTTCGATCCAACCATTCCCGCGACGAATGCCGAGCTGACCTCGGTGATGTTACGCGGCCAGTTCAACGGTCTCAAGACGCTGATTGATGCCGTGCCCGCCGGTCCCCAGGGGCCGCAAGGGGTACCAGGAGTGCAAGGAATTCCCGGTGATCCAGGCGGCCCCCAAGGTCCGCAAGGAATCCAAGGCAATGATGGGCCGGTCGGCCCGCAAGGAGTGCCTGGCGTTCAAGGCCCGGCTGGCAATGATGGGGCGACAGGAGCCCAAGGTCCGCAAGGAATCCAAGGCAATGATGGGCCGGTCGGGCCGCAAGGAATCCCCGGTGATCCAGGCGGCCCGGCTGGCCCGCAAGGCCCGGCTGGAGCCGATGGATCGCCTGGAGAAGTGACCAACGCCGCGCTGGCGGGTGCGATCAACGGCACGAGCAGCAACAGCAACGCAGTGACGACGCTGGACACGGCTTTTGTGAACGACCCACCAACGCTGGCCGACATGGAGGTGATGCGCGCGGCTCACAATGCCCTGGTGCTGGCCCTGCGGCGGTGAACAAGGAGTGAGGGCATCCTGCCCTCATGGTGGGCTGATGCCTGGAAGGCCTCACTCCTTGGCGCTGAAACCTTCGTCAGTCGCCGGATCCATCGGCATCACTTGCTGCGTTTTTTCGCGGCTTTGATGACTGTCGCCAGTGCGGCTTTGGCATCCCAGGCTCGGGGTTGTTCGATGCCTTTGCTGGTCCATTCCATGCCGCCATCGATCCAGTCTTCACGCCATTCTTCGTAGCTGATGCCGTCGTCGTCATCGCTGACGCCGAACTGGAATCCGCAAGACGGACAGATCTCAAAGGAGCCGCCGCCAGAGCTGCTGCGCGGGGCTTCGTGCAGTTTGGCATAACCACAGACAGGACAAGAGTGGGAGGAGGTTTTCATTTGAAGGGGAGCTGAGAAGGCTGAATGAGACGGCCGGGCTGGCGCTGCCAGTAACTGGCGTCATTGGGTCGAAAGTAGGTCTTGGTAGTGCCATCGCGATTGTAGGCGGCGAAGGCGCGTGTCCTTGGATCAAAGACACGCAGTGAGCTATCTGCATCGTCCCATTTCATGGGCACTTCGCCGGCTTTTGCCCGTTGGAGGAATTGCCAAGCCTGCGCTGCATAGTCATCGGGAGAGCGGCTTTGGAAGTCGGCGCCATGACGGTCGAAGTGATCTTGCAATGAGCTGACATTTCCCCAGGTCGCACGCGTGGGCGGTGCGCGTGCTGGCACGGATGAGGCGGGCTTCGTCGCGCTTGGAGCTGGTGTCAGGGCATCACGCATGCGCTCTAACATGGACTTTTGCGGTACTGGTGTGGCAGTGCTGGCGGCTCCAAAAATAAAGTTGCCGCTGCCGAGCTTCTGGCGCGCGCTACCGAAGCTGTAATAGTAGGTCGTGCCTTTGGTTAGTCCTGTGAGGACTACTTCATGCTGGTCGATCACTGGACCCTCGGCTTTCTGATCCAGCTTGTCTGGCGCTGTGCCATAGCTCACGCGCGTGCCGCAGGCCACATCAGTGCGCCAGGAGAGTGTGGCTGAGGTTTCCGCCAGAACGACGGTCGGGCGTGCGAGTAACTCTACCGCGCCAGCACGCAGCGCGCAGAGTAGAAAGAGGAAAGCTGTGAGGAGCCGAATCATGGAGGATCATCGTAGCCAGACGATGACCGATGCCAACCTTGATCAGAGAGAAGAAAAGACGCTGCCTGCCGCTAACGTTTGCGCTTGTCACTCGTTACCAGTTGCCGTTTCGACAGCCTACTGGCAGTCTTGCATCTTTTCTTATATCCCATGATCCGTTCGTCACTCCTTATCGCCGCACTGCCGCTTCTCAGCGCCTGCGACAAACAACCTGTCACTGAAACTAAGTCTGCGACCTCTGCCCCAAAGGCTACAGAAGCGAAGATGGCGGACGCTAAGCCTGTCAGTCTTCCGGCTCCAGCCAAAGAGACGGAGTTCCCTGAGGCGGTGGATATTGGCGGATTCGGCAGTGCTGAGCCGGTGGAGCGCAAAGATATGCCGACACGCGGTATCATTGCCTTTGGGCCTGGGGATTATGAGCACTCAAACGGTGCGCATTGGGAGACTTACGCATGGACGAAATTCAAGGCGAAGCGCTTTGGCCGCTACAACGTCCGTCTGACTTACACACTCAGAGGCGCGACTTTGGGGATGCAGTTCCGGCTCGGAGATCTGGCGGTGAAAAAGACGCTGCATTCGGCCTATCAACCAACAAAGACTTATTTGGGCGGGGTTTATATTGCTCAGCCAGGAGACCTACCCTTTTCCATGCTGACTGCACCAGCGGAAAATGCTGGTTTCTCAATTCAGGAGATAGCTTTGATCCCAGCAACTGAGGGTGGGGAGATCAAACAGGTGGCTGACGGCGCGATCACACTGAATGCCAAAGACGCGACGACGTGGTCCGAGACCATGCGCTATGAGCCGAAGACCGAGAAGAATTGTCTGGGCTATTGGACTGATCCGGCGGACTTTGCGGAGTGGGAATTTCAGGTCACCAAACCCGGCCGCTACAAAGTGTCTGTCTTCCATGGTTGTGGCGGCGGCAATCACGGCAGCGATGTGGAAATCAAACTCGGTGACCAAGCTCTGAAATTCACCACACTCGATACGGGCGGCTTTCAGAACTGGAAGGAGGTGCCCGTAGGCGAGATCGAGATCAAGGCTGCTGGCACGCACCGCTTGATGATTGATCCGGTGAACAAAGTGAAATCTGCGGTGCTCGATGTGCAGAAGATCGTGCTGACACCTGCGAGCTAAAACCATGCGCGTGCTGCATGTTTTAGGCTGGCTGATTTTAGCCGCGGGCGTGATCCTGCAACTCTGGCTCAAAGATGGTAACGTGGCCTGGGCGCTGGCTTTTTATGGGATGCCTAAACCATGCCTGATTGTACTGGGCCTTGTGCTTATGGCGTGGCCACGACAAGCCCGTAACATCCGCCTCTTGGCCGTCACGAGCACCATGTCCATCACCTTATGGTGGATCTCCGTCTCTTGGTGCGCGCCGCAGAAAAGACTGACAACTGACGCAAGTCGCCCAACGAACGATGTGGTGACCATCCTCTACTGGAATCTCTGTCGGCCTTCAGGGTTGGATCAAGAAATGGTGGATTTGGTGAAGGAGCTACAACCTCAACTAGCCGCCTTTGTGGAGCCAGGCAAAAAGGCAGGAGAGCTCATCGAACAGTACGAATCCCTTCTGCCTGGCTATGAAGCCGCATGGATGCCACGCGGCATTTTTTGGTTATCTAAAGTGCCCTCACGCTATCGCGAACGTGGAAAGCTCGACAGCATCGGCGCCTTTGCACGGTTTGATGTGGACGGTCTCGGTGCGACTTTCCCGGTCGTGGTCGTCGATGTGTATCCTGAGCCATTTCACTCACGACAACAGCAACTGCAGGATGCTTTCAATCAAGCTCTAGGTCGTCGCGACGCCATCGTCGTGGGCGACTTCAATACCCCGTTGGAGTCCATACACCTGACCCATTTTCGCAAAGACTTTGTGGAGGCCTTTGAAGTGGCTGGCTCAGGTCTCAAAGAGACGTGGCCTTGCGGGTTGCCTCTACTGAGCCTTGATCATGTCTGGGTCGGCCCTGATTGGGAGGTTGTTGATGCCAAGAAGATCTGGCGGCTCACGGGCAGTGATCATGCCGCTATCTTTGTGACGCTGCGCCGGAAGTAATCCGTCAGCTCAAACAATCGACCACTCCACAGCCACACTTTGCTCGCGGCCATTGCGGTCGTGGTACTTCACATGACCGTTCTTAGCACCATATTCGTGGACGCACTTGGTCACCTTCACATCGAAAGCACAATACTCGGCGATCTCAGCCATCTTACCCTGCTGCCACCAACGGATAGCTTCGAGTCCATCAGCGGTCTTGCCGGTGCCTAGACTAGCGGCTGCCACAGATTCGAGCTTGAGCCGGTGGCCCAGTTTTTTTTCCAGCTCGACCAGCAGATCCAGACTGCGGACCTGATCACGGAAATCGAAGATGGTGTGACCCATGACCACCTCGTAGTCGAAGCTGATGTGATTGAAGCCGACAACGAGATCGGCACGCACTAGCTGGTTGATCAACTCATTGGTTTCGTCTTCCTCATAGATGCGGTATTCGCCCAGCTTCGTGCTATACGTCACGGCGACGGAGATGCCCATCTGATGCTTGTTCCCCCAGCCACCCACGTCATTCGCGGTGCGGCGGGTTTCCAGATCAAAGTAAACAATGTCCCGAGCCATCGTGCAGAATCAGAGACGATAAACGATGCGCGCCTTGTCCATGTCATAGGGTGACATTTCGATCTTCACATTGTCGCCGATGACAAGACGAATGAACTTTTTGCGCATCTTGCCGGAGATGTGAGCGAGCACTTCATGTTCGTTCTTCAATTTCACACGAAACATAGTTCCTGCGAGAACGGCAGAGATGGTGCCTTCGAGCTCGATGGCTTCTTCTTTTTGTTTCGTGTCATCCACGACAGGTTCTGGGCGGCGAGCAGGTGCCGAATAGCCACGACCACGACCACGGCTTCCACCACGACCTTTGCCATTGCCAAAACTGCCACCGGGTCGCGAGGGTCCGTTGTACGGACGAGGCGCACCGCCAGTGCTTCCTGGGGCACCGCCTGCGGCTCCCGTTGCAGGTCCAGTCGTGCCAGCTGGGCGCGGCGGGCCGCCGGTGTATGGTCGCGGTGGCCCTCCTGTGGTCGAACCCGCAGGTCCAGTCGCTGGTCGCGGCGGGCCTCCTGTAGCGGGACGTGGTGGTCCAGACGAGGGTCCGCGATGCGGGCCTGGACGGGGATTATTACCTTTGTAGTTCGGGGATGCCATGCTGGCGGCAGAATGCTGGCGACCAGGCGCATTGACAACCGTAATTTTTCTTCATCGTTCGGCCAAACCAAGTCTTCATATTGGCGATCTTCCCAGAACCAAACGCATTCAGTTGGCTGCGAAGGCTCTTATCAAGGAGTCTAGGTTCAGCTACTTTCATAGCACGAATTGATTTCGATAGAGCGGTCAGGAAGGTGTGCTGAATAGCCATTTGGATTAGCAAACTCGCCACTGAAACTTTGCCAAAGTCAGTGAGTAATAGGTGTTGGAGGGGTAGTTGATATGCATCTGCAATATAGACGCCGCGACGATTCCCGGATAATGACTTCCCCATGATCCTCCGCCACCCTGAATGGCTCGCGCTGCTGCCCATCTTGTTGCTCACAGGCTGGATGCTGCCGCGTCTCGGATTGTGGAAGCCATTGCGGATTGCGCTGCTGGTGCTCATCACGTTCACCTTGGCGCAGCCGCAGTGGCGGAAGCTGGAGGATGGGATTGATCTGTGGGTGCTGCTGGATTCGTCGGTGTCGGCGGAGAAGCCGATGGCGAAAGGTTTGCCGGAATGGGAGAAGCTGCTGGAGCAGCATCGCGGCAGAAATGATCGCGTGTATTACCTAAACTATGCCGCCGAGGTGATGCGGCGCGGTGCGGAGGGCGCGGAGCTGTATGAGCGCAATCGCCAGTCCACTCAGACGGGGCTGGCGATCACGCAGGCGCTGACGCTCGCGGGTCGCGAGGGCAAAGGACGTCCGGCGCGCGTGCTGGTGCTCAGCGATGGCTACTCGACAGAGCCTCTGCATGGCATCGCGGAAAAACTGACGCGTCAGGGCGTGGAAATGGACTACCGCGTGGTGCGTGATCCCGAGCCGACGGACTACCGTGTCGCCGCTCTGAACATCCCGACGCGCTCGCAGCTCGGCGAGCCATTTCTCATCGAAGTCGAAGTGCGCGGCACGCGCGATGGCAAGGTGCGGCTGACCGTTCTGCGTGATGGACGTGAGTTAAAGACGACCGATGTCGAGGTGCATCTCGGCAACGGGCGCATTCGCTTCACGGATCGACTCGGCGCGGCTGGCGTGGCGCATTATGAAGCGCTGATCGCGCCCACGGTGGATGCGCATCCAGGAAACAATCGCCATGAAGCCATGATCGAGATCGCGGGCGGTCCGCGCGTGCTGCTGCTCACTTCGTATCTCGATGATCCTGTGGCTCAGACCTTGCAGCGGCAGGGCTTTACGGTGGAAGCTGTCACCGATCTGCGCGGGTTGCGGCCAGGACAAATGGCAGGTGCCAAATGCGTGATTTTAAACAACGTGCCCGCCTTTGAGCTGCCCGCTGATTTCCTCCGCGCGCTGGATTTCTATGTGCGTGAGCAGGGCGGCAGTCTCCTGATGGCGGGTGGGAAGAAGAGCTTCGCGGCGGGTGGTTACTTTGACTCGGCGATTGATCCGCTGCTGCCCGTGTCCTTGGAGCTGAAGCAAGAACACCGGAAGCTCATGGTGGCGATGGCCATCGTCATGGATCGCAGCGGATCGATGGGCATGACCGTGCAAAACGGCTTCACCAAGATGTCGCTCGCTGATGAAGGCGCGGCGAATGCGGTGCGCTTCCTTTCGCCGCAGGATCTGCTGACGGTCTTCGCGGTGGACAGTAGCGCGCATGAAATGGTGCCGCTTCAGCCAGTCGGCCCGAATCGCGACAAGATGGAAAGCGCCGTGCGCCGCATCGAAAGCACCGGCGGCGGCATCTTTGTCTATGAGGGCCTGAAAGCCGCCTGGGATAAGCTCAAAGACGCGCCCGTGGGTCAGCGCCACATCATCCTCTTTTCCGATGCCGCTGATTCGGAAGAGCCTGGCGACTACATCAAGCTCATCGACGAGATCATCGCCAACAGCGGCACGATCAGTGTGATCGCTCTCGGCCAGCGCAGTGATCCCGATGCCTGGCTACTCGAAGACATCGCCAAGCGTGGCAAAGGCAGGCTGTTCTTCACTGATAAGGCGGAGGAACTGCCCAGCATCTTCAGTCAGGAAACCGTCGCCGTCGCGCGCAGTGCTTTCATTGTCGATCCGGTGAAAACCCAGGGCACTGGCGGCTGGTTTGAGATTAGTGGTCAGACGCTCGACTGGCTGCCCGAAGCCGATGGCTACAATCTCAGCTACCTGCGTGACTGGGCCAGCCAGGCCTTGCTAACGAATGATGAATACAAAGCCCCGCTCGTCTCCTTTGGTCAGCGTGGCATCGGCCGCACCGCTGCCGTGAGCTTTCCGCTCGGCGGCGAGCATTCCGACAAAGTACGAGCGTGGCCGAAGTATGGCGACTTTCTGCAAACGCTCGTGCGCTGGCTGATGGGCGAGCAGCTCCCTCCAGGCATCGGTTTGAAACATCACATCGACGGCAACCTGCTCACGCTCGACCTCATGCACGACGCCGAGTGGGAGCCGAAGCTGCAAGCCAAACCACCGCGCGTGCTCATCGCGCATGGAACTCGTGCCGAAGCCGCGCATGAGCTGGCGTGGGAGCGTCTCTCGCCCGGCCATTATCAGGCCAGCGTCACGCTGAAGGAAGGCGAGATGGTGCGTGGAGCCGTGCAGCTCGGCGGCACTGCTTTGAACTTCGGCCCCACCCTGCTCGGCACCAGCACCGAGTGGGCTTTTGATGAAGCCCGTGCCGAAGAGCTGCGCCAAGTCTCCGCCAGCAGCGGCGGTCGTGAGCTGCTCGACTTCAGCCAGGCCTGGCGCAGTCCGCGTGTGCCGCGCTTTGCCGACATGCAGGGCTGGCTGCTCATCACCGCGCTGCTGCTCATGCTGCTAGAAGCCCTCATCACCCGCACCGGCTGGCGAATGCCTGAGTGGGCCTTTGCAGGCTGGCATTGGAAGCGTCGCGAGAAACCGAAGGCGGCGGTGATGAAGCATCAGGCTCGGTTGAAGACGACGGCACCAGTCATCGCGAAAGAGCCCGCTATTTCATCGCCCGTAGCCGAAGTCACCCCCGCCGACCGTCAGCGCCGCTTTGATCGGGCGAAGAAACGGTAATGTTTTGTTTCTACAACATGGGTTGGTGAGTTGGGCGGATTCAATTGATCCAGGAGAACCACGGAGTGGTTCCCACATGAATAGCCGTGGGTTGAGGAACGAAACCCACGGTCATGGAGCAGCCTAACGGATGTTTGGTTCAACGCCGGAGGCGTTGCCCAATGCGCGGTGATTCGGCGAATGCAGGCGTGACATGGGCGGGGGATTGTCACCCCATTGGGCAACTCCGCTGGAGTTGATGCAGATGAAGATTGAAGGTTCACGCTTACCAGGGGTCGTTCGACCCCTGGCTATTCATGGAGAACCACGCTGTGGTTCAATCCCCAATCCATTCTGCCGACATGGGTCCCCAACTCATCACATCACTTTGTCAGCAGCCAGCCCAGCAGATCGGTAAAATCTTTCTCGGGAATCGTCTGTCCAAACACGGGCGGCATGAGTGACATGGGGGTTGGATCATCCTTCACCACTTCGGTTTTTCCGACGCGATGTTCCTGGCCCGCAGCATCTGCGAGGATGATCACCTGCCCAGCTTCGCCTTTGAGGAAGCCGCTCATGGTGGAGCCGTCCTTCAGCGTCAGCGTGTGAATGTGGAAATGTGCATCGACGTTTCGATTGGGATCAAGAATGTCCTCGCACAGCCGGTCCGCTCCGCGATTGCCGATGTCATCGAGCTGCGGTCCCACCAGACCGCCTTCACCGCCGATGCGATGACAGACGGCACAGTTCGCTAGAAAAAGCTGCTTTCCTTTTCCCGCATCCGGCCTGGCTTTGGCAAAGGCTGACGAACGCGCGGTGATGAGCGCATCGAGCTGCTTCCGCTGCTCAGGTGAAATCGGCAACGGCGGCGGTGCAGGGCGCGGCGCCATGAACGCGGCGAGCTTTTCACGCAACGCGGCAGGCGCGGTGTGTTGCAGCATCGCCGCCAGTGTCTTGAGTGAAGCACGAGTGCTGTCTTCGGCTTGGAAATCATCCACGCTGATCACAGCAGGTTCGATGCGCGTGATGCCGAGCCAGGCGTAGGCCTTGCCGTCATCGCCATCCACGATCTCAAGCCGCACGGCTTTGCCGACATGTTTGGCGAGATCGAGTTCAACACGCTGACACACATCATTCCGCGGCGGGAAGGCGCTGGCAAGCACCGCACTATCCTTGGCATCGACGATGCGCACCAAGTTCTTGTCGTGTGCCTTAGATGCGGGGAATCCGCGATGGCCATTGATCCAGAGTGTAAGCTTGGCCGGCGCGGAGAAATCCTTTGAGCGCAGGATGCCCGTCAGCTTCTCTTCATCACCGCCTTTGATCATGCTTTGCAACACCTTCGCTTCTCTGCCATCCGAGCATTGGCGAGATTGAAGCGACCACTTCGGCGCTGACTCGGCAGGAGCGAGTGATGTCCATGCTGGCGCTGCCTTCTGATCCAGCGACGCGAGTAATTTCAAAGCAAGCTCCTGTGCCCAGACGAGGAGTTCAGGATTCGCCGGTGCCCCGCGCTCGCTGAGTCCGTCGTTGATAGCGCTGAGGAGTAGCAGCGCGGTTTTGGAGTCTTGGAGTGATGATTTCTTGGCAAGGGCGATGGCCTTGGTTAGTAACGAGGCATCACCGTAGCGGGCAGTATGGCTAAGCCTGGCGGTCATGGAGGCATTATCTTGGGGGAGTGCAGACGTATAGCGCATAAGCCAGGCGGAGGACGCTCCATGAGGCAGCGAAAGGCTGACTTTCTCCCAAAGTTCGATGAATGCCAGCATGTCCGGGAAACTGAGCAAGTCTTCGGGGGGAATGCCCTCAAACATCTTCAAGGCTTCTTCGAGGGTCTGTTCATCTAAAAGAAGACTGCGCATGGCGGTTATTACCGAATGACGAAGGCTTTCATCGTTGGCAGGAACGGTTTCATGCATGGAACCAAGCATCAAGGCACCTTCATAGGCATTCCTGCCGGAAAAGGTATGAAAGGCGCTCACTATAGCCTTTCGGACGTGTGCAGAAGGTGGCTCACCTTTCAGGCCCCATGCATTCGAGAGCCACATGATGGGGAATTTACCCTCCCCCGCACCTTTTGCCGCCCACACCAAGGCCCAGTGAACAAGTCCAATCTCACCGGTTGGCTCGATTGTGAAATGTGCGGGATCCGTACTTGTGCGATCATGAATTTCTCCGACCCACAGTGCTTGTGCTTTCGCGAGGTCAGTAAGGCACTCGTTAATCAGCAGATCGTTGAGTTTTTTTCCTTCTCCCGGCTTGAATCGGGTTGGCAACAATTGAGTAGCAAACCACCTTCTTGCTAAGTTTGGCGAATCAAACTCTTTAACCAGTCCTTCTGGGGACAAGGCCGCGAGATTGATCATATTCGTCGAGGGAAGAGTTTTTTTCACCACCCGCCAGATCCTTCCGCGTTCTTTGTCGCGTCCCGGATGATCGAGTGGGACTTCGTAGTGGCCGATGATCTTGTTGTAGAAGTCGGCGATGTAGAGGGCGTTGTCGGGGCCCAGCTGGAGATCGACGGGGCGGAACCAGGGGTCGTCGCTGGTGATGAAGTCGGGCTGTTCGTTGGCCTTCGGGGTGCTGCCGGTGAAGGTGACTTTGTCGTGGTTCACTTTCGAGGTGACGCAGTTGCCGACGAACATGTGATCGTCCCACTCGGGGCCCCAAACACCGCCGTCGATATAGACGATGCCGCAGATGCCGGTGGAGCCGTGGGTATGCTGGCACATGACGGGTGCGAAGCCGAGTCCATCATGTGGTTTGCCAAAGCTCGGGTAATGCGCGCCGCGAATGAGCTGGTAAATCGGCGAGCTGTGGCAGTCGGCACTG